>CABQXG010000072.1 GCA_902468045.1 uncultured Collinsella sp. | reverse complement strand
CGCCCTTTTTGGAAAGCGTGACCTGACGGCTCTCGAGCACGTCAAAGATGGTCTCTGCGAAGTCAAAGAGTTCGTGGGTCAGCGGCAGGTCATGGCCAACCATCGGGTTCTTGCTGCGATGCTCAACATCAATCAGGCCCGTCGAGGGAACGGCAGTACAGAGCTCGGCGGCCTCGCGCTGCTCAAAACGGAGCTCGTAGTCGTCATAGGACTCGCCCTCGTCAAGCGGGCACTTAAAGCCAGGGTGACCGCCCACAAAGAACGGCATGTCTTCGGTGCCCTCATTGGTCACCTCGTACGACACGGCCACCTTCTCCGCATCGATCGTGTAACGAGCAACGATCTTAAACGGATACGGGTACTGATCGAGCAACTCGGCATGGTCGGCAGAGCTTAGGCTCAGCGCGACCATGTTGTCGCCCTGCTCCTCGAGCTTCCACTCCTGTTTGCGAGCAAAGCCGTGACGGGCAAGCTTGACCTCGCGGCCGCCCATGGTCATTGCGCGACCGTCACGAAGGCCGCCGCAGATCGGGAAACAAATGGGTGCCTGGCCCGACCAGACCGCCGGGTCACCCTGCCACAGGTACTCACGGCCGTTGGCCGCAATAGAAGTGAACGATCCGCCAGCCGTGCTCAGTGCTACGCGGATAGAACCGTTATCAAGAACAAACTCCATAGGAGCCTTCCCTTTCTTACGACAGCCCGCCAAGTCAATAGGGCTGATAGAAAACCGGCCCGCGCCCCCTCACAGAAACGCGAGCCGTCAACGGACTAGTTAATTACGCCGGATACCCGCTAATCATGGTATTCGCCGCGGTCCCACTTCTCCAGGAACTCGTCAAAGAAGTGCGGGTCAGCCTGAGCCTCGGCGTCGGCCTTATTGCAGGCATCGATCTTGGCAATCAGGGCATCGTGCTCGGGAGTCTTGTCGTAGGGCTCCTCCAGGAAGGCAAGCATGATGTCGGCCATCAGGAACTCGCCGGTGATCTTGCCGCCAAAGCCCACGATGTTGGCATTGAGCTCGCGACGGGCATACAGGGCAGAGGTCATGTCGCGAACCAGGGCGCAGCGGGCGCCGGGAACCTTGTTGACGGCGTTGGTGATGCCGATGCCGGTGCCGCACAGGGCCACGCCAAAGTCGGCCTTGCCGCTGGCAACAGCTTCGCCCACGGCCTTACCGTAGATGGGATAGTGCGTACGGGTGTGGCTGTAGGTGCCGCAGTCGAGCACCTTGTAGCCAGCCTGCTCCAGGCGGTCGGCCAGATAGATCTTCTCGTCCGTAACGATATGGTCGCAACCGATTGCGATGGTCTTCTTCATCAGAACGTTCTTTCTTCTGAATTCACAAGTGGAGGTAGAAGTTCGAGTTCTCGGTGGCTCTCGTTAGGCCATCTTGTTGAGCATGTCGACACGGATCTGGTGACGGCCGCCGGCGTACTGCGCACGCAGGAACTCGCGGGCGATTTTCTTGGCGACCTCGGTGCCCACAACGCCCGGGCCCATGGTGACCATGCGCGAGCCGTTGTGCTCGCGGGTCATGTAAGCGGAACGCTCATCGGAAATGTTGGCGACGACCATGCCCTTGATCTTGACGGCGGCCATATAGGAGCCGACGCCGTACTTATCGAATGCGAAGCCCTGGGAATCCTTGTGCTCCAGCAGGTCCTTGGCAACGGCGGTCGCGGAATCGACAAAGTCCGCGGCAGGGGTCTCGGAATAGTCGACGACCTCGTGACCGTCGGCGATAAGCATCTCCTTGATGGACTCCTTCATCGACATACCGTCGGCATCGGAAGCGATTACAACCCTCATGACATCCTCCTTGAGAGATACGCTGGCGCGTAGTTTCTGTTTGGAAGTGTTGAATCGCGATCAGGTCCGGGCATCTGAATGTGCGGTTCTTCACTGTTCATGTTTATTTGAACACATTCGAACATCGACTGCAACAACTATTTGTTTGTCTTTGTTCTTTTTTGAACAAAGACCGTTCGCGAACGACTGTTGACCGTTTGGGATCGTGAAAGCTTCGTCCTGGCACGTCTTCAACAAACAAAAGGGACGGCCGAGAACGAGTCTCGGCCGTCCCTTTGCGGTATGCCCCAGCAAATACAACTGTTTTAGCTACTCGGCCTGCCTACCCTTTTTGGTGTGCTTGGACGGAGCGCTCAGAAAGCGGCCCGTTAAATAGTTCGCCGGGCCGGAAATATCGATCCCCAGCAGCGTGTGTCCCAGCCACAGAAACGCTGCGAGCACCAGCAATGGGATAACACACGAGGTCACGATCATCACGATGACGCCTTCGATCAGATCGGTCACCTGCTGCACAATTTCATCGGTCATCTGCTTGGCACCGCTGGTCACCGACGTGACGAGGCCCGAGGCGCCGTCGGCAAGCTGCTCAAGCACATTCTTGGACTCCGTGGACTCGGTCTTTTTCTTGCTTGCTTTGGAGCTGTCGCTATCTGCCGCACCCGCAGCGTCGGCCGCCTTTTGCTCGGCCGCTTCAATGCTCACTCGATATGTTTCATCGACCTTTTGCGACACCCATACACTTGCAGGCACCAACGCCATGCCAATTATGGCGACCACCAGCACGCGAGTCGCCACGCGGCGCAGGACGGAGCTCGTACTCCAGCGCCCGTGAATGCCAAGTGAGATCGCGAAGACCACCAGCGCAAACGGGATCAAGATGCCCAAGCCAAGCGACCACAAAATGGTCAACAGGTATTTCTCGAGATAGAGCACGGCAAGCACGATGCCCAAGTTACCCGAAAGCTGCGCGAGCTGCTCGGCGACCGGCGTACCCGTATCACCCGGCAGCGCGGTAATACCCGCAGACAGCGCCACGCACGAGGTCGTGAGCGCCAGTACGTTACCTTTCTTTTGATCGATGACCTCGATGGTGGAGTCCCAAGTTTTGGTATCGGCGAAATGCGGACGAGCTACAAAGCCCGACAGCAGCGCCAGTACCACGAGCGCAACGATAAAGCCAATCTGCAGCTTTTTGTTTGCGCACACGACATCGGACAGACTGGGCTGCAGCTCGGTTACCGTCGTATGCTCGGTTATCTGGACAGGACGCCCATGAGCCATCTCGTGCGCAGCTGCCTTTTGAATCAATCCGTTGTCCGGCATTTGGACACCTCCTCATTCCGGCCTGCATTGCGGATGGAAGTATACCCACCCATCGAAAAACCGAACGGGAGGGCGTGCAGAAGCTCCAAGACTGCCCCCAACGACTAGTCGTTTAAGAACGTCCCCAATGACTGTCTCGGGATGAGTTGCGGTGGAATAGGGATTGTTTTGCGCCCGCCGGCCCCTATTCAGTCCCCATTTCACCGCAACTTGGAGGAGGACAGAAAAAGCCCTGCCGCGGGTAGCGGCAGAGCTTTTGGAAGGGGACTTGGTTGTGAGGGCTCGTTAGGCGAGCTTGGCCTCGAGCTCGGCGATGCGCTTGTAGGCATCGATGGTAAAGCGGGTCTGCTTCTCCAGAATCATAGTGGTCATGAGAGTGTCCTGAGCGTGAGCCATGATGAAGGTCATCTCCATCTCGCCGCCGCCGGCCTCCTGCGAAAGCAGTTTGGTCTGCGTGTCGTGGGCACCGATGAGCGCATCGCTGGCATCCTTGTGCAGCTGTTCGGCCTTCTCAAAGTCACCCTCGCGAGCAGCATCGAGCGCTGCAAGCAGATCGGTCTGGGCGTCACCCGCGTATGCGACGATCTCGAATCCAACCATCGAGATTTCTTCTTTGGTTGCCATATTGCGTTCCTTTCACATATGAACCAATGGAGAGCATCGCGTCCGGGCATACGCGCTGCGTTGTGTATGACAGAAACAATAACATTCAAACAAAAAAGAACAGCTCAAAACGTAATTTCAAACTATGAACGGTCACTTTTCGCCCGTGAACGGTTTTTAAACCAATCTGAACAATATCGAACATAATTAGCGGCAACCCAAACAGGGCCGCACCTAACGCAAATCGCGCACCGTATCGCCCTCTACGAGCACACCGGGGATCAGCATGTGCTCCACGCCAGACGCACCCCCATCGGCGCCGGCAATCTTGTCGACCGCCCACATGCCGACGCGCTTGTTGTCAAAGCACACCGTGGTCAGGCGACGGTCGGGCACGATATCGCCCAGGCTGTCATCAACACCCACCACGCTCACGTCCTCGGGCACACGCCTTCCGCACGACTCGAGCCCGCGAATGCAGCCGTATGCCATGGCATCGTTGGAAGCATAAATGGCCGTACAGGTCGGATCTTCCGCCAGAGCCTGACCGGCAGCATATCCGCTCTGTGCCGTCCAATCCCCACGGACGAGTCGCGGCGGCTCAATTCCATGCGCGCGCAATGTCTCGCGCCAGCCTTCCTCGCGCCGCATGCCCGAAAGTGAGCGCTCGGGACACGAGATAAAGTGCACGGTTTTGTGCCCCCGCCCCAGCAAGTACTCGACCACCTGGCGCGAGCAATCGAACTGGTCGTTATCGACCGTTGAACAGAGCGGGTGCTCCAGCATCGTAACGAGCACCGTTTGCATGCCGGGCAGCGGCTCGAAGGTGCCAAAGTCCGCCGGCATGCGATTCATGATCACGACCATGCCATCCACCGGCAGCGCGCTCATGCGCGACGATGCGCTCTCGAGGGTATAGGGATGTCCATCTACTTTAGTGAGGGTGATGGCATAGCCATGTTTGTCGGCGGCGGCGGCAAAGCCCTCCATGCGGTCGAGGTTGCCGGTACCGGTAATATTGAACATGGCGACGCCGACAGTCTTAAACTTTCCGCGACGCAGTGACCGGCCGGCAAAGTTTGGACGATAGCCAAGCTCGCGCATGGCGGCGCGCACCCGCTCCTTGGTCTCGGGGCGCACGCTGGGTGAATCGTGCACCGTACGCGAGACTGTCTGCTCCGAGACGCCCGCGAGACGCGCCACGTCCTTAACGGAAACCGATTTTTTAACAGCGGCCATTGGTCGATCTTTCCGTGTCAACGATGCCATTGACGGCATCCTGCGCAGTCATATTAAACGCCTTCAAGTATATCTAACGCCGCCTCTGCAATACGCTTACCACCCAAAACCTACCGTTCACCGACATTTCTGCTTCCCCGAACGACTTTTGTCGCCCAAATGTTAACGTTGCCATTGCGCAAACACAGAGCCACCGGGCGGCTCAAACGTTTACGCACAAAGAATCGACGGTTCGCAGGCACAGGAACCACCGGTTCGCGTCTTTTTTTGTGTCGCAAAATGGCAACGTCAACATTTTGGCAACCGAACGTCAAAAGCTACCATCGTTGCTAACCCACCGACTCTTAGGAGCTTTGCATGGAGCAACTCATCGCCACTATCGAAAAGGGCCAGCCCTTTTTCAACGCGATCGCCCGCAACAAGTACCTCAAGGCGATCCGCGACGGTTTTATCTCCGTCATCCCCATCATCATCTTCTCGTCCATCTTCTGCCTCGTAGCCTCGGTCCCCAACATCTGGGGTTTCTACTGGCCCGATGACATCAACAACGCCCTGTGGAAGTGCTACAACTACTCCATGGGCATCCTGGCAATCGCCTGTGCCGCCACCACCGCCAAGCACTTCGCCGACGCTCAGAACCGCGACCTGCCCAAGAACAACCAGATCAACTTTATCTCATGCATGTGCGCGGCCATCATCGGCTTCCTGCTCCTTTCGAGCGACACGATCGCCACGGACGCCGCCAGCGGCTTCAACACCACCTACCTTGGTTCCAAGGGCCTGCTGACCGCCTTCATCGCTGCGTTTGTGACCGGCATCATCTACAAGTTCTTTATCAAGCGCAACATCACCGTCAAGATGCCCGATCAGGTTCCGCCCAACATCTCGCAGACCTTTAAGGACATCATCCCCTTCTCCGTCTGCATCACCGTCTTTTGGGTCTTTGACATCGTCTTCCGTGCTGCTTTTGGCTTCTGCTTTGCCCAGGGCGTCATCCAGGTGTTCCAGCCCCTGTTCACCGCTGCCGACGGCTACATCGGCCTTGCTGTGATCTACGGCGCCATGAGCCTGTTCTGGTTCGTCGGCGTCCACGGTCCCTCGATCGTCGAGCCTGCCATCGCCGCCGCCCTCGTTGCCAACATGACCGACAACCTGGCTGCATTCCAGGCCGGCGAGCACGCTTCCGCCGTCCTGACGCAGGGCGCCCAGTACTTCGTCGTCTGCATGGGCGGCACCGGTGCCACGCTCGTCCTGGTCTTTATGTTCTGCTTCCTGGCCAAGTCCCAAGAGATGCGCGCCGTCGGTAAGGCCGCTATCGTCCCCGTGTGCTTCGCCGTCAACGAGCCGCTGCTGTTCGCCGCGCCCATCGTGCTCAACCCCGTCTTCTTTGTTCCGTTTGTCTTTGCCCCGATCGCCAACATCTGGATCCTCAAGATCTTTATCGACTTCTTGGGCATGAACGGCTTTATGTACACCCTGCCCTGGACCGTCCCCGGCCCCATCGGCACCATCATGGGCCTGGGCTTCCAGCCGCTCGCCTTTGTGATGCTCGCCATCATCCTGGTCGTCGACTTCCTTCTGTACTACCCCTTCTTCCGTGCCTATGACGCCCAGAAGTGCGCTGAGGAGGCCGAGATTTCCGAGGAGGAGCTCGCCGCCAAGAACGCCGAGAAGGCCGCCAAGCTCAACGATGCCTTCCAGGGCAAGGCCTATGCCA
>CABQXG010000071.1 GCA_902468045.1 uncultured Collinsella sp. | reverse complement strand
ATGGTACTCCAGGCGGCCTACGCCGTTTGTTCGCGGGTTGTCGCACGCGCGGAAGCGTGTTGACGTCGAGGTGCTTGCCGCTAGTGGCAGCTGCAGCCCTCATGTCCGTCGTGGTCGTGATGGCCGTGGCAGCCGCAGGACTCGCCATGCTCATGGGTGTGCTCGTGGTCGTGGACATGGCAGCCGCAGGTGGCCTCGCCGGTCTGCGCGAGCGTGCCGGCAATGAGGGCCTCGACGCAGGCATCGCAGCTGCCCTGGACGCCCGCATAGACCGTGATGCCGGCCGGGGTGAGCGCGTTGATGGCGCCTCCGCCGATACCGCCGCAGATGAGCGTGTCAACGCCACCGTTGGTAAGCAGGCCCACCAATGCGCCGTGACCGGTGCCGCCGGTGCCTACGACCTGCTCGTTGAGCACCTTGCCATCCTGGATGTCGTAGATCTTGAACTGTTCGCTGCGGCCAAAGTGCATAAAGATGTTGCCGTTGTCGTACGTCGTTGCCACCCTCATGGTGCTGACCTCCTTTGCTGGCCATGCGGCCGTTGTCGTGGTGATGGGGGAGTATGCGATATTGCCGCCCTCGATACTGAGTGCTCGCCCGTTGACCAGCGCGTTTGCCACCTTACGATGTGCTCGGCTGCAAATAGCCGCCACGGTGGCGCGGGCAATGCCCATGTGCTGGGCGACGGCCTCCTGATTGAGGCCTTCCAGGTCACACAGCCGCAGGACTTCGAGCTCGTCGACCGTCATGTCGATGGCGTCTCCGCTGGCAAGGCCGTCGGGGGTAAAGCCGCGATATTCGGGGATGATCCCAACGCGGCGCAATTTTTCGCGTCTTCCTGCCATACACTCTCCAAATCTGACATATGTCAACAATAGAATAGCGCGCGAGCGGAACCTTGCAAGGTATTCTTGGCATATGTCAGAAAAAGGTAAAGGTGTTCCGCTTGCGAATGCGAGCCATGCTGCCGTGCATTGCGTGTGCCCGTCCAAGTGTCCAATCCGACACAGGGTGCCTGGGCTACAATGGATCTCGCTTATAGGCGACTGACAGGAGGGTCAATGAGCAAAGCTGATCAGCAGTTTGTAGCCATGTGCCGCGATATTCTGGACCATGGCACCACCACCGAGGGACAAAAGGTCCGACCGGTGTGGGAGGACGGCACCCCTGCCTATACCATTAAAAACTTTGGCGTTACGGCACGCTACGACCTGCGCGAGGAGTTCCACGCGCTCACCCTGCGTCGCACGGCGCTTAAGTCTGCCATGGATGAGATCTTGTGGATCTATCAAAAGAAGTCAAATAACGTCCATGACCTCAACAGCCATATTTGGGACGAGTGGGCCGACGAAACCGGCTCCATCGGCAAGGCCTACGGGTACCAGATTGGCCAGAAGAGTCATTATGCCGAAGGCTATTTCGACCAGATGGATCGTGTGCTCTACGATCTTAAGCACACACCGTACAGTCGCCGCATCATGACCAACACGTACGTGTTTAGCGACCTTTCCGAGATGCACCTGTATCCGTGCGCATATAGCGTGACCTATAACGTCACGCAGCGCCCGCAGGACGATAAGCCCACGCTCAACATGATTCTCAACCAGCGCAGCCAGGACATTTTGGCCGCGAACAACTGGAATGTGTGCCAGTACGCCATCTTGCTGATGATGGTCGCGCAGTCGGTTGATATGATTCCCGGTGAGCTGCTGCATGTTATTGCCGATGCCCACATTTACGACCGTCATGTTGATATCGTCCGCGAACTTATCGAGCGTCCGCAGTTTGCGGCGCCTAAGGTAACGCTTAACCCTGACGTGCATGATTTCTACGCGTTTACGACCGATGACCTGATCGTGGAGGGCTACGAGCACGGCCCGCAGGTCAAGAACATTCCCATTGCGGTGTAGGTGGCGCTCATGACGTGTAAGCTATCTGCTATCGTCGCCGTGTGTGACGATTGGGGCATTGGTTGCGAGGGCGACATGGTGGTGTCCAATCGCGCCGATATGCGCCATTTTGTGGCCTGCACCAAGGGCTGCCCGGTCATCATGGGGCGCAAGACGCTGCTGAGTTTTCCCGGTGGGCGTCCACTCAAGAACCGTCGCAATATCGTGCTTACCCGCGACGAGGATTTTGCTGTCGAGGGCGTCGACGTGGTGCATAGCATCGACGAGGCGCTCGCCGCGGTTGCCGATGAGCCCGTTGCCTGGGTGATCGGTGGCGGCGAGGTGTATCGGCAGTTTTTGCCGTATTGCGCCGAGGCCGAGGTCACGCACAACCATTGCACTCATGCCGTGGACACGTACTTTCCCGATTTGGACGCCGATCCCGCGTGGGAGATTGCGTGGCGTGGCGGTGTTGCCACGATTGCCTCGGGCGAGGGCGACGAGGGTGTCGATTATGAGTTCGTGACGTATCGTCGCGTTGAGGCGTAAATCGCCTGGCGTGAACGGTATTATCGGGTTGATTGAATGTATGGGGCGGCGCTTAGCGTCGCCTCGTTTGGTATAGATGTGCTGTAAAGAAGGGTGCGGGCAGGCTGCTATGACTGATGCCGTTGAGGTTCTGCGAATTGATTCGCTCGAGGACGAGCGGCTCGATGCCTACGTGCGACTGACCGAGCGTGAGCTGCGCTGCGTGCTAGAGCCGCAAAAGGGCATCTTTATCGCCGAGAGTGCCAAGGTTATTGAGCGCGCGGTGCGTGCCGGATACGAGCCGGTGAGCTTTCTTTTGGGCGAACGCTGGCTCGACCAGATGATGCCGCTGTTTGAGCGCCTGGTTGTGCGCGAGGGCGCAGGTCCGGTTCCTGTGTTCGTGGCTTCCATGGAACTCATGGAGCAGCTGACGGGCTTTAACGTGACGCGCGGTGCGCTCGCGGCGTTTCGTCGCCCGCGGCAGATTCCGGTTGATGAGTTCTTGGGTGGCGTCGTCGAGGCGGCGGGGGAGCGCCCGGTGCGCGTGTGCGTGCTCGAGGGTATTGTCGACCACACGAACGTGGGTGCGATTTTCCGCTCGGCCGCCGCGCTCAATGTCGACGGTATTTTGGTCAGTCCGACGTGCTGCGACCCGCTGTACCGTCGCTCGGCCCGCGTGAGCATGGGCACGGTGTTTCAGGTGCCGTGGACGCGTGGCAGCGAGGCTCGTGTGTGGCCGCACGATGGCCTGGCGGCACTGCACGAAGCCGGTTTTTCGTGCGCTGCGATGGCGCTGACGGACGACTCCGTTTCGCTGGACGATCCTGCGCTGCAGGAGGTTGATCGCCTGGCGATCTTTATGGGCACCGAGGGTGCCGGCCTGGGCGCCAAGACTATCGCGGGCTGCGACCGAGCCGTGCGCATTCCGATGGCGCACGGGGTCGATTCGCTCAACGTGGCCGCGGCGAGTGCCGTCGCCTTTTGGCAGCTGTGCCCGCACGTGAGCAACGAGTATCACTACCAGCCGGGGCTGTATCAGTAGGCAGATAGTTTGCACCGGGCTCTGACTCGGGGTGTTTCGGTCGACGTCGGTCGGTGCTAAGCTGCTATTAGCTTAGGTCTTTAATTACTGTTTTGTCGGTTGACGTACGCTTTTGGGGAGGGCGTGTGGCTAAGAAATCTACGGCTATCGATGTAACGCAAGGAGTCATTTGGCAGCAATTGCTGTCGCTGTGCGTTCCCATCTTTTTTAGTTCGTTTTTTCAGCAGGCCTACACGCTTATCGGTACGTATATCGTTGGCCAGTTTGGCGGCAAGCTCGCGCTGGGTGGCATTCAAGCCACGATGGTGCTCACCGAGCTCTGCATTGGCTTTTGCGTTGGCGTCGGCGCCGGCTGCGCGGTCATTACCGGTCAGTATTTTGGCCAGCACGATGATGAGCGACTGAGTCGTTCGGTCCATACAGCCATGACGCTCGCGCTGGTGGGCGGTATCGTTTTCTCGATTCTTGGCATAGTGTTCGTTGAGCCCATGCTGGTGCTTATGAACACGCCGCATGAACTATTGGCCGAGGGCGTGGCCTATGCTCGTTGTTATTTTGCCGCCATGGTTGCAGCGCTGCTGCTCAATATGGGAACGGCACTGCTGCGCGCCGTGGGCGACACGCGCGGGCCTGCCGTGATCATTGCCTCTGGCTGCCTGGTTAACGTGGTGCTGGATATCATTTTTGTCGCTGTGTTGCATATGGAGGCGCTGGGCTGCGGCATCGCGGTGGCGCTGACCATTTGCTCCAACGCCATGATGATCGTGATTCGCATGATGCACGCACCGGGTGCGTGGCGGCTTTCGCTGTCCAAACTCGGCATTGATCCTGGCATTTGTAAGAGCATGATCTCGTGTGGTCTGCCGCTTGGCTTTCAGTCTGCTGCGTATTCGATTTCCAACGTTTTGATTCAGGTGTCGGTCAACTCGTTTGGTGCCGATGTCACCACGGCGTGGGGTCTTTCGGGCCGCTTAGATGGCATTGTCTGGATGGTTACCGAGGCGCTCGGCGTGTCGATCACCACGTTCTCGGCACAGAACTTTGGCGCGCGCAACTATGAGCGCATGCGCAAGGGCTACCATACGTCGCTCGTGCTGTCGTTTATGCTCATTGGTGGCCTGTCTGCCGTGCTGCTGGTGTTCTCGGGTCCGTTGTCGCGTCTGTTTGTCGACGATGTTTCGATTTCGGCGTACACCACGACGATTCTTCATTTCATCGCGCCGTTCTACGCGATCTTCTCGATTATCGAAAACGCGTCGGGCTCCATTCGCGGTGCCGGCGTGAGCTTGCAGCCCATGCTGCTCACGATTTTTGGCACTGTCGTGCTCAGGGTGATCTGGGTGTTTGCGATCATGCCGTTCGATCCGTCGCTTGAGCACCTGCTGCTGGTCTACCCCGTCACCTGGCTCATCACGGCCACGATGTTTACCATCTACCACCACAGCGGCAACTGGCTCGGCCGCGCCACCGCCTAGCCATTCGGGACGTCCCCAATGGCTAGTATTCGATGCCTTGGCGGGCTAGGAGTCCTTCGTCGAAGTAGTGTTTGATGGGGCGCATTTCGGTGACAAGGTAGGCGAGGTTCGCGAGGGGCAGCAGGCCCCGGCCGGTGAGCACGAGCTCCGTGGTGGCGGGCTTTATCGCGATCAGCGCTTCGACATCCTCGCGCGTCACGAAGCCGCGGCGCATGGCCTCGCCGAGTTCATCCAAAATCAGAACGTCGACCTGTGATATCTGCTCGTATGCGAGCTCCATGATCTGCGCGGCGCAAGCCTCGGGTGTGTCGCGGTCGGCTTGTACGATGCGTAGCCCTAAACGAGGTGCTGCATCATGTTCGGCGCAGTGCAGCTTCTTGGCAAACTGAAGCATGAGCACGTTAAGTCCATAGCCCGTGGCACGCAGCGCGAGCCCCAGCGCAGCCGTCGTCTTGCCCTTGCCGTCGCCCGCATAGATTTGAACCTTGCCGACTTCCAGTGATGCCATCTCTGTCTTTTCGTGCCCGGCGTCGGTTTATCGCCGTCCGGGTTGGGTATTCTAGAAAGCATTATTAACCCCAGTAGATGGAGTTCAAGCAGATGGAGATGGATGACAACAAGCGTAGACGGAATATGATCCTCTACGTGCTCATCGCCTTCGTCGTCTACCTCGTGCTCTCGACCGTTCTGTTCCCCAACATCGGTCACACGCAGCAGATTACGGAGACCGATTACTCGACGTTTGTCAAAGCGCTCGACAAGAAGAGCGTCGAAAAGGTCGAGTACAACACCGACGACTATACGATTTATTACACCAAGAAGGGCGAGGACGAGAACATCGCCTATAAGACGACCGGTGTGCCGAATGATGCGGGCTTTACCGATCGCGTGCTTGAGTCTGGCGCTTCGCTGGAGTCGGTCGTTCCCGATAAAAACTCGGGTTTGATGACCTACTACCTGCTCACACTCATTCTTCCCATGGCGATTTTCTTCCTCATCGGTTGGTGGCTCAACCGCCGCATGAAGAAGGCTATGGGCGATGACGGCCCGTCGATGAACTTTGGCGGCGGCGGTTTTGGCGGCGGCGGACTGGGTAAGTCCGGCGCGCGCGTGATCGCCTCCAAGGACGTGGGCGTGACCTTTAAGGACGTCGCCGGTCAGGAAGAGGCCAAGGAGTCTCTCAAGGAGGTCGTCGACTTTCTGGAGAAGCCGCAGCGCTACGAGGAGATCGGCGCCAAGCTGCCGCGCGGTGCTCTCCTTGTTGGCCCTCCGGGTACTGGTAAGACCCTGCTTGCCAAGGCTGTTGCCGGCGAAGCGGGCGTGCCGTTCTTTAGCATTTCGGGCTCTGAGTTCGTTGAGATGTTTGTCGGTCGCGGCGCTGCTAAGGTGCGTGATCTGTTTAAGCAGGCCAAGGAAAAGGCCCCGTGTATCGTCTTTATCGATGAGATCGATACCATCGGTAAGAAGCGCGATGGCGGCGGCTTTAGCGGCAACGACGAGCGCGAGCAGACACTAAATCAGTTGCTTACCGAGATGGATGGCTTCGATAACCACAAGGGTATCGTTGTCCTCGCTGCCACCAACCGTCCCGACAGCCTCGATCCGGCGCTGCTGCGCCCTGGTCGTTTTGACCGCCGCATCCCCGTCGAGTTGCCCGATCTGACCGGACGTAAGAACATCCTCGAGCTCCACGCCAAGAGTGTGAAGACCGAGCCGCCGATCGATCTGACCGCGATTGCCCGCGCCACGCCCGGTGCCTCGGGCGCCGACCTGGCCAATATCATCAACGAGGGCGCCCTGCGCGCCGTTCGCGAGGGTCGCA
>CABQXG010000070.1 GCA_902468045.1 uncultured Collinsella sp. | reverse complement strand
GCGGTCGCCTCGGTAACGCGCTTGATGCGATCGGCCTCGGCGAGCTCCTGCGCAGCGGCGCGCTTTCGCTGGGCGGCGTTGATATCGTTCATGGAGTTCTCGACCTCGGTCGGCAGCGCGATCTTGGTGATAAGTGTCGACACGAGGGTGAAGCCGTAGGCGGCCATCTGCTCGGACACGGTGGCGTTGACGTCCTTGGCGATATCGTCTTTTTTGGCAAAGACCTCATCGAGCGTGTAGACGGGGATGGAAGAGCGCAGGGCATCGGTGATGAAGTCACGCATTTGGTCGACGGGCTCCTGCAGCATGTAGTAGCTCTTGTAGATGCCCGAATCTGCCGGGCCGGCGCCCATGTCATAGCTCACGTGGTACTGAGCAGAGACCTCAAGGCCGATAGTCACGTTGTCCTGGGTCTTAACGTCGATGTCAAAGCCGTTTTTCATGGTGCGCAGACTCACCGTGGCGGCTTTGCGGTCGATCACGGGCACCTTCATGTGGAAGCCCGCGTTGACGATGCGGTTGAACTTGCCCAGACGCTCGATGATCACAGCATGCTGCTGTTCAACGACATAGCAGGCGTTGGGGAGCAGTAGCAACAAAATGATGATGGGAAGCAGAAGGCTCGTAAGGGTAGCGATGATACCGGACAACAGCATGGTTTCTCCTCTGATAGGCACGCGTTGGGACTAGGATACCCGCACGAAGCAGCTGTGTGACACCAACAAGAGGACCCGTGGTCAAAAAAGGCCAAATATGAGTACTGTTACCAGTTTAGTAACAGCGTATTTGGGTCAAAATCGCCTCTTTGAACCCAGGGTCTATCGAATTTACTTCGTTTTGTCTCAAGATTGAGTCAAATTAGCGTACATCTGTTGCGCAAAATGAGCAAAAATGGCTTCGTGAAATGTCTCTATTTTCGTGCCAGTACTCATATTTGCCACTTTTTGACCACAGGGGCATCTGCCGCGCGAAATCGATAGGTCAAATCTGTCAAAAACGGCCCGTAACAAAAAAGCTCCCATTGCTGGGAGCTCTTTCATTTAATGGTGCGGGCGAAAGGACTTGAACCTTCATGGGGTTGCCCCCATACGGACCTGAACCGTACGCGTCTGCCAATTCCGCCACGCCCGCGTGCAGGAATTAGAATAACGGAGCGCCACCGCGAACGCAAGAACTATTTTTGAAAAAGTTTGCAGGCATTTTCCCAGGCGGCTCGAGCAACTGCTTCAGCGTCCTCGCCGGTACGATCGACGCGGTCGTTGACCAGCGCGTTTGCTGTGATGGAAATCATTGCAGGCTCGCATTCAAGACCGCGAATGGGCTCCGGCGCCATATAGGGACAATCCGTCTCGAACAAAATACGGTCGAGTGGGGTCGCCGCAAATGCCTCGCGCACGTCGTCGTTGCGCTTAAAGGTAGCCGCGCCGCCATAGGCGATGTAACAACCCAAATCCACAAAGCGCTCCATCGTGGCTCGGTCCTCGCCAAAGCAGTGCAGTACGCAACCGGCCTGGGGCACGCCGACCTTGCGCAACACGTTGTAGGCGTCCACATGCGAGGTGCGCTCCTCGTCCGTATCCTCATGACGCAGATGCAGCTCAACCGGCACATTGCGGCGTACGGCGACCTCGAGCTGGCGCGCCATACAGTCAATCTGCACGTCGTGGGGCGCCGGCGCGATATCGTCGTCATAGTCCATGTGGTAGTCCAGGCCGATTTCACCAATACCGGCGCATAAGGGATCATCGAGTGCGGCAACGACCTGTGCGTGAACGTCGTCGGTATAGTCCGGTGCGCCATACGGATGTACGCCGGCAAGATACTTGATCTGCGGGATATCCCGCATCGGCAGGATCTCGCGAACCAGCCAGTCACTATAGTCCGCCACGCTGCGCTTATCGGCAATGGGGTCGAAGACCGTCACCAAAAAGTCAATGCCCGCTTCCTTGGCACGCTCGAGCGTCTCGGGCACTTCCTTGCTCCAAAATGAGAGCAGGTGCGCATGCGTATCGGCAAGCGGCGCCAGCGGCACCGGGCAGGCCACCGTTTTCTTCTTTTTGGTAAACGTCACGCGTTCGACATTAGGCGTCATGGGAAAGCTCCTGAGCCAAGCGGACAAAGGCGGCGACGTCGAGCGTCTCGGCGCGCGTGGTAGGTGCGATACCGCAGGCCTCAAAGGCGGCATCGAGCACGTCCTTGGCAAAGCCGTTGGCGCTCATGGAGTTGCGGATCGTCTTGCGGCGCTGAGCAAACGCGGCGTCGATCACACGGGCCACAAACTCGCGGTCGAGGCCCTCGGGTACCACGCCGTCAACGCGATCGATGCGCACCACGGCAGAATCCACATGCGGCGCCGGTATAAAGCAGCGCGGCGGCACCTCAAAGCGCCCCGTCACCTGCGCATATAGGCCGAGCTTTGCCGTGTAGCCGCCATAGGTCTTGTTGCCCGGCGTTGCGGCAATACGATCTGCAACTTCCTTTTGCACCATGACGACAGCGCGCTTAAGCGCGGGCATCGTCTGGAAGAACTGAAGGATGATCGTCGCCGCCACATTATAGGGCAGGTTCGCGACAAATACCGTCGGCTCACCGCCCGCAGCCTGCTCAATCTGCTCCGGGCCCACCTTGAGCGCGTCGCCCATGATAAAGCGGAAGTTGGCGTAGTCGGCGGCGTGAGCATCGAGCACCGGCTCGAGCTCGGGATCGGCCTCGATCGACGTGACGCACGCCGCCTCCTGCAGCAGCGCAAGCGTGAGCGTGCCGCAACCCGGGCCGACCTCGAGCACGCGCTCATCGCCCGTAAGCTGAGCAAGCTCACAGATACGTTCGATCACATGGTTGTCGATCAGGAAGTTTTGGCCCAGGCGATGCTTGGTCGCAAGGCCAAACTCCTCTAGCAGCTCCCTAGTTGCCGTGGTTTGCCAAAGGCGAAGTTGTCATGGTTGCCTCCTTAACATGGTGGCTGCATCGTAAAGCAAAAGGGCATGGACCGTTGCGGCCATGCCCTTACATCTAAACAGCAAATTGCCGATATGGCGCGCGGCGTCTTAGCCCAGACGCGGGAACAGCGGCTCGCCCTTCTCGACGGGCTGGCCACCAGCAAGCAAGCCCCAAGCGCAAATGCCCTTGAGGTCGTCGCTCGCGGCCTCGCCCTCACAGGACAGACGGCGCAGAGCCTCGACAGAAGTCTGGGGCATGAGCGGCATCAGCAGGTGAGCAGCAATGCGGATGGCCTCGAGCAGGTTGTAGATCACAAATGCCAGTTCGTCAGCCTTGGCCTCGTCCTTGGCAAGCGCCCAGGGCTCGGAGTCCTCGATGTAGTGGTTGGCGGCGTGGATGAGCTCCATGACCTCGTCCTTAGCTCCACCGTAATCGAGCACGTCCATCTTGGTCATGTAGCGCTCGACCAGACCATCGGCAATCTTTGCCAGCGGGTTGTCGAACGCGTCGGCAGACGCCGGTTTAGCCGGGGCGCAGCCGTCAAAGTACTTTGCGCTCATGTTGAGCGAACGCGAAATCAGATTGCCCCAGCTGTTGGCCAGGTCGGCGTTGTAGACCTGCTCCATGCGATCGAAGCTGATGGCGCCGTCGGTACCGGGAACGACGTCGGTCATGAAGTAGTAGCGATAGCCCTCGACGCCCAGCATGTCGATAACGTCCTGCGGAGCGATGGCGTTGCCGCGGCTCTTGGACATCTTCTCGGCCTTGCCAGTCTCGGCATTGCGCACGGTCAGGAAGCCGTGGGCAAAGACGTGCTCGGGCAGGGCCTCGCCAATGGCCATGAGCATGGCGGGCCAAATGACGCAGTGGAAGCGGATGATGTCCTTACCCACGATGTGGAACTGCGCGGGCCAGCGATAGGCCAGCTCGGCACGCGCCTCATCGGTGTCGACACCGTAGCCGACGGCCGTCATATAGTTGAGCAGCGCATCGAACCACACGTAGGTCACGTGACCCTCGTCAAACGGGACCTGGATGCCCCAGTCAAAGCTCGTACGGCTCACGGAAAGGTCATTAAGGCCGCCCTCGACAAAGCTGCGTACCTCATTCATACGGAACGCAGGCTCGACAAAGTCGGGGTGCTCGTCATAGAGCTTGAGCAGCTTGTCCTGGAAGGCGGAAAGCTTAAAGAAGTAGGACTCCTCCTGCACGCGCTCAAGCGGACGGTGGCAGTCGGGGCACAGGTGCTGGCCGACGCTGCCGTACTCCTCGTCGCCCTTCTGGACCTGCGTATCAGTGAAGTAGGTCTCGTCAGGCACGCAATACCAACCGTCGTAGCTGCCCTTATACAGGTAGCCGGACTCCTTCATGCGCTCCCACAGGTACTGCACAGCATGATGCTGGCGCGGCTCGGTGGTGCGGATGAAGTCGTCGTTGGAAATCTCGAGCTTGCTCCAAAGCTCCTTGAAGTGCGGGGCCTGGCTGTCGGTCCACTCCTGCGGCGTCATGTTGTGCTTGGCTGCAGCCTCGGCGACCTTCTCGCCGTGCTCGTCCATGCCGGTCAGGAACTTGACGTTATAGCCGGCGGAGCGACGATAACGGGCCTGAACGTCGGCGATGATGGTGGAATAAGCCGTGCCCAGGTGCGGATCGGCGTTGACGTAGTAGATGGGCGTCGTGATAAAGAACGAAGGCTTGCTTTGATCCATGGGGTTTGTCCTCCAGAAAAACGTTGCATACAGGGGATGATTCTAGCGCAAGGGCTGGATATCCTCCATCTATTGCATATCGAGCACCATGGCATAGACATCGCGCTTGCGGCGCGAATACTTCTGAGACAGGCGCTTGGCCACCGCAGACGCGGGCTCTCCCTCCTCGAGCGCGGCGCGGATATCCTCGCGCAGAGCCTCGTCGGGATCCGCTGCCGCGGCGCCAACCGGCACGATACCGGCCTCCTCATCCTCGCTCGGCGGCGCGATGACCAGTGCAATCTCGCCCTTTACCTCGCCACGAGCACGCAGCTCCTCGGCGAGCTGGACAGCTGGCCCGCGCAAGACCTCCTCGTGCAGCTTGGTGAGTTCGCGGCAGACGGCAACCTCACGTTGGGGAAAGACCTCCGCCACGGCCTCGAGCGTCGCCACGATGCGATGTGGAGACTCGTAGAAGATGAGTGCGCCGGGCACCACGGCAAGGCGCTGCAAACGGCGCACACGGTCACCGTGCCTTCGGCCCAAAAAGCCCTCGAAGAAAAAATGCTCGCAGGGAATGCCGGACGAAACGAGCGCCGTGACACAAGCAGAGGGCCCGGGAATAACTTCTACGGGCACATCGGCCTCACGTGCCGCCTCGACCAGCGTCTGGCCGGGATCGGACACGCTCGGCATGCCGGCGTCCGAGGCAAAGGCGAGGGTCTCCCCCGTCAGCAGACGGTCGACCAGGCCGGCGGCGCGGCTGGCGATCACATTCTCGTCGCAACGGACAAGCGGCTTGGAAATGCCCAGGTGCATCAGCAGCTTTGACGTCACGCGCGTGTCTTCGCAGCAGATGACATCGGCAGCGGCAAAGGTCTCGCCAACGCGCGGGGACAGGTCGCCCAGGTTGCCGATGGGCGTGCCGACCACATAGAGTTTGCCCGTATGGGCGCTGTTTTGCGTCATATCAACCTATTCAATCATGCCGCGCTCGAGCGTACCGAGCGCCGCGCGGGCGTCCCATGCTGCAATGCGCTTCTCGGTCTTCCACGTTTGGAAGAACCAACCGGCAGCCGGCGCAAACGAAGCCAGCTGATTGGCGATAAACACGCGCTCGTAGGCATTGCGGCCCTCGGGCGTAACCGACGAGTTGGCAAAGATCGCCGCGCCCGACCATTCGCCCACCAGCACGGGGAACCCAGTCGAAATCGCTTCTTTAAGCTCACGCTTGTTACGGGAAATCGCCGTCGTCAGCCCGCGGGGGCTCGTGATATCGAGCGCATACTCGTCGCGGTAATGGTACAGGTGAAGGTCCATGTAGACGTTCTTGTACTTGGCGCCGCGCATAAAATGCTTCCACTCGCTGGGATGCCCCGAAGACGAAAAGACGACGATCTTATCCTCGGGCATATACGAACGGACGAGTTCGTAGGCATCGCGATAGAAATTGCGCAGGTAGTGAGCCGGAATGCCATCCGTCATGGCAAAGAGACTCTTGCGGACACTCATCTGCGGCGTATCCAGCAGCTCAATGCCCAGCAGGCTCTCGGCCTCGCCGTAACGCTCGGCCAAGCGCTCGAGCACGTCGAGTGCGACATGGCGGCCGTTAGTGGACGAATGCCACTCGGCAACAGCCTCCGGCGTGGCGGGCGAATCGTTGGAATCGCCCTGACCACCGGGCACAGTCGCCAGGTCAAGCAGCACGCGAATGTTGTACTTGGCAGCCCACTCAATCGCGCGGTCGATGTAATCGACAACCGAGATGTAGGACGCATCGGACTCCTGCGAGCCAAAGGCATACCAGGGCACCGGCAGACGCACGGCATTGAGACCGATCTGCGCCATGCGACGGAAATCGTCCTCGCTCACAAACGTCTCGTAATGACGGCGCATGCGCTCGTTATAGGCGGCGTTGCCCATGGCCTCCTGCAGCTCGGCCGCGTTGGATGCACCGGTCGCCGCGTATAGCGACGGGGTCACCCAAGGCTCGGGAATAAACCAGCCAGAGAGATTAACGCCGAGTATCCTCTCCATCACTGCCCCCTTCGGATCGTGCAGGCCGAGCCTGCATCGTATTGCATAGGAAAAGTATCGTTTTGAGTATACCCGCGCGTGCGGACAGACGACCGAACGGTCT
>CABQXG010000069.1 GCA_902468045.1 uncultured Collinsella sp. | reverse complement strand
GACGCTTGCCATGCCGGCACCCAGCTCGCGGAAGATCTGGATGGCACCCTCCTGGGCAAGCTCCTCCATGCCCTTGACGAACTGCTTGCGCTTGAGCGTGTCGACCTGCGTAATGCGAGCGAACATCTCGGGGGCAAACGTCGGGATCTGCGGATACTGCACGTGGCGCTTGCCAGAGCACACGGTGTCGCCGATGCTAAAGATACCCGGATCGAACAGGCCCACGATATCGCCCGCGTACGCCTCGTCCACGATGGCACGGTCATCGGCCATCATCGACGTGCCCGTGGCAAGCTTAAGCTTGCGGTTGCCCTGCACGTGGAAGGCGTCCATGCCGCGCTCGAACTTGCCCGAGCAAATACGCACAAAGGCGATGCGGTCACGGTGGTTCTTGTCCATGTTGGCCTGGATCTTAAACACGAAGCCGCTAAAGTCGTCGCGGCAGGGATCGACCGGCTCGCTGGTGAGCGTATCGGTATAGGCACGCGGCGTCGGGGCCAGACGCAGGAACTCCTTGAGGAAGGGCTCCACGCCAAAGTTGGTGAGCGCCGAGCCAAAGAACGCCGGGCTCAGCTTGCCGCAGGCCACGGCATCCAAATCGAGCTCGTCGCCGGCACCATCGAGCAGCTCGATGTCGTCCATCAGGTTCTTATGGTTCTCCTCGCCGATAAGCTCGTCCATGGAAGGATCGCCCAGCTCGGCCTCGACCTCGGCGACCTTCTTGGTGGCGTTGGCGTGGCCGTCGCCCTCAAAGGCGATAACGCGACGAGTCTGACGATCGAACACGCCGCGGAAGTTGCGGCCGCTGCCGATCGGCCAGTTCATGGGATACGTATTGATGCCCAGAACGTTCTCGATCTCTTCCATGAGCTCAAACGGATCGCGGGCCTCGTGGTCGAGCTTGTTCACAAAGGTGAAGATGGGAATGTGGCGCAGCGTACAGACCTTAAAGAGCTTCTTGGTCTGGGCCTCGACGCCCTTAGCGCCGTCGATGACCATGACTGCGGCGTCGGCGGCCATAAGGGTACGGTAGGTATCCTCCGAGAAGTCCTGGTGGCCGGGGGTATCGAGGATGTTGACGCAGGCGCCGTTGTAGGTGAACTGCAGCACCGAGGAGGTAACGGAAATACCGCGCTCCTTCTCGATGTCCATCCAGTCCGAGACGGCATGCTTGGCCGAGCTCTTGCCCTTGACCGAGCCGGCAGTCTGGATGCTGCCGGTATAGAGCAGCAGCTTCTCGGTAAGCGTGGTCTTACCGGCGTCCGGGTGGCTGATGATCGCGAATGTGCGGCGCGACGAGATTTCATCCGACAGGCTTGCCATGCGGATCCTTTCTTGCATTGAGTGCATTACGTCGATGTAACCGCCCTATTGTAGCCGCGAAATCCCGCTCTAGGGCACCTATCAGGACAAATTCATCAGTTAGGGCCTGGATAGCCGGCCCAATCTGAATTTGTCTCTTGCGCAACTGTGCATAGTGTATATATACTGTGCTTACCGGTTATATACACGTGTAGCCCAACAGCTAAGGAGCCGCTGTGGACATCATCCTATCCAATTCGAGCGATAAGCCCATCTACGAGCAAATATCCTCGCAGGTCAAAGCTCAGATCCTTTCGGGCACGCTCACTGCGGGAGCCAAACTCCCCAGCATCCGTGCACTCGCGAGCGACCTTGGCGTGAGCGTCATCACCACCAAGCGCGCCTACGCCGACCTGGAGCAGCTCGGGTTTATCTGCACCGTGCAGGGCAAGGGCTGTTTTGTCGCCGAGGGCAACCAAGAGCTCTTGCGCGAAAACCAGCTCTGCCATATCGAAGATCTGCTTGCGAAAGCGGCAAGCCAAGCCGAAACCCTGGGTGTCACGCGCGACAAACTGCACGAGATGCTCGACCTGGTAGCCCCCGAAACCATGCAGTAGCCATCTGCAAGAAAGGCTATACCATGCAAAACTTGCTAGAACTCAAAGGCATCTCACGCCGTGTGAGCGACCGTTTTTCGCTGCGTGATGTCACGCTCGCTGTGGAGCCCGGCCAGATTGTCGGCTTTGTGGGTGCCAACGGTGCCGGCAAAACAACGACGATTCGAGCCGCGCTTGGGCTTATCAAACTCGATGCCGGCGAGGTGCACCTGTTTGGGCAGCGCTGTGGCGCCGACGCACCCGGTGAAGCGCAGCGCTGCTTGCGCACCTGTGTCGGTCTCGTGCTGGACACGTGTCCTTTCCCTTCCACACTCAAGGTGACCGAAGTTGAGGCACTCGTAAGACTGGCGTACCCCGCCTGGAGCCATGGCACCTTCGCCGACCTCATCAGCCAATTTGGCCTCGATCCCAAGACAAAGGCCAAGGACCTCTCCCGCGGCATGGGCATGAAACTGCAGCTTGCCTGTGCACTCAGCCACAATGCCAAGCTGCTCGTTTTGGACGAAGCCACCGCGGGCCTCGATCCCATGGCACGCGAGGAACTGCTTGATGAGCTGCTTGCCTTTGTCGCCGACGGCCAGCACAGCGTGTTACTCTCGAGCCACATTACGTCCGACCTCGATCGCACCGCTGATCGCGTCATCTGCATCGATAATGGCTCGATTATTTTTGACCTGCCGCGCGAGGACATTACCGACCGCGCCGGCATCGCCCACTGCACCCAAGCACAGACCGCCGAGCTTATGGCTTGCGTCGAAGGCGCCCGTGCCGTCCACCACGCCTATAGCGTGGACGTGCTCGTGCCCAACCGTTGCGAAACGCTCGAGGCCTTCCCCGAGATTCCCTGCGATCGGGCAACCATTGATGACTATCTTCGCTTCACGCTGAAAGGGGCTTCGAAATGAAACGCGCCTTTATGTCCGAGCTCGCCGTCGCTCGCTCGCTTATCCCGAGTATTGCGGGCATCGGCTTGTTCATCTTCGTTGTGCTGACGCTCGCCAACGCGTCGGATGGCGATTCCGGTATGAGCGCCGGCGCCTGCGCCGTTAGTGCCATGTCGCCCATCATGGTCATGAACTCACTGGCCGGTTTCGACAATCAAAACGGTTGGGAGCGTTATCGGGCAACGCTGCCCTTCTCGCGCAAAGATATCATCTGCGCACGTTACCTGTGCATCGTTGCCTTCTCGGCTGCCATGGCGTGCGCCGCAGCGCTTTTGAGCATCATCGTCCTTCCGCTCTTCAGCAGTGCGGGCGTGACCTCGACAGGACAGACCGTCTTTGAGATCACAGTAGCCTCGGCAGCATCGATGCTCATCTCCCTCATGATGGTATTCTTGACACAGCCGCTGTTCTTCCGATTTGGACACATGGAGGCGCTGCGCCTATCCCTTGGCCTGTTTGCCCTGTTTGGCTGCGGCACCATGGCAATGCTGAGTTCCTCCAACCCCATCAGCAACTGGCTCATGTCGATTGCCGGGGCGAATCCCGATCCTGCCGTTCTTAGCTGTCTGTGTGCAGGCATCGCCGTACTTGCCCTCGCGCTATGTGCAATCAGCTGCACCGTCAGCACCAAGGTTTATCGAGTACGCGATCTGTAGCCACGCGTGTCTCAATCCACGAAGGACGCGATCGCCGCCCCTCCCCGTAAATCCGTGACAAATGGCATATCCCCAGCGTGAGCCACCGTACTACTTGCGCAGCGGCTTGGGCAGCGGAATGCCGGCGGCGATGGCGGCGGCAACATCACGCTCGATGACGCGGCCGTGGGGGCCGGAGCCCTCGGAGATGGACGAGGCGTCGACGCCGTTCGAAGCGGCGAGGGCGCGGGCACGCGGAGAGACGGCGCCGGTAGCGCGCTCGGTCGCGAACGCGGGGGCGGCGGCCTGCTCAGGGGCGGCAGCCTGCTCGGCGGGAGCGTCGGCTTCGGCGGGGGCAGCGTCGCCACCGGGAACGAGGCCGGAGATGTCCTCCCCGGGCTCACCGACGATGATGAGCGGATCCTTGACGGGGACCTCGTCGCCTTCCTCCCACAGGAGCTTCAGGACGGTACCCTCAGCGGTCGAGGGCACCTCCATGGTCGACTTGTCGGTCTCGATGGACGCGAGCGTCTGGTCGACGGCGACGGTGTCGCCTTCCGCGATCATCCACTCGACGATGATGCATGACTCAACAGAGTTGCCCAGCTGGGGCATCACCACGATGGTGGCCATGTAATTCCTCCTAGACGATGCGCAGCTTCGTGCGCTCGGCCAATTCCTTGATGGATTCTTCGGGGATCTCATCGTCGGTGATGATTCCGGTGACCTCGTCGATCCCCATGAAGCTGACGAAGCCGGCTTCCCCATACTTGGAGGAGTCGGCGAGCAGCCACGTCTCTTGTGCGCGGGTGCGCATAATGGAACCGACCTGTCCACCCTCCACGAGTTGGGTGGTCAGGCCGCGATCAACGCTGAACCCGTCGGTCCCAAGGAACGCGACGCGTGCGTTGAAGTCATTGATAGCGCGCTCTGCGACCGGTCCCACGAGGGACTCGGACTCGGCGCGGAAGTGCCCACCCGTCAGCGTGATATTGAGGCTCGGGTTGGAGCGGGCGTTAGCGAAGACAAGCACGGAGTTGGTCAGGACCTGCACTCCGCGCTTGCCGGTCAGGTACTTGACGATGAGGGCGCAGGTGGTGCCGGCCTCGATCATGACGCGATCATCGTCGTGGATCATGTCGGCGGCGGCGCGAGCAATGCGTTCCTTGACCTCGACGCGATCGTTTTGGCGCAGGTGAATATTGCGGAAGGTGGTGGGGCGCGCGCCGCCGTGGGTGCGCACGAGGTATCCCTGCTCGTCGAGGGTCTTCAGCGAGGCGCGCACGGTCACGGGCGACACACCCAGATCGGAGGCAAGCTGCGCGACGCTCACCTCACCCTCCCGGGCGAGGCGATCCAGGATGTAGTTCGTGCGTTCTTCTGCACGTCCCATGGGACACCTCTTCGTGAATCAGCAACAATCCTTGTCGCTTTATCTTTCGTTACGTCAAGAATAGTCACTAAAACGAAAGTATGCAACATCACGCAACTCATTGATACACCCGTCCAGCCCGGGCGCACAAACGTTCAGAACGCCATCGTTCAGTCACTCTATTTGACGAATATTGCTGGGATAAATGCGCTGGTGGGCGGCCCGGCCGGGCCACCCACCAGCTATGAAACTCTCACCCCACGCCAGGGCTATCATCCGCTCGAAACGAAAACGAAACGAAAGCGCTCGTCACTCGCGGCACAAGCCCATCACTGGCGCGGCAAACGGGCTTTACTCCCCGGGCTGACGAACGCCCACCGTGAGGAGCAGGTTGCCGTACAGGCGCTGCTCGCCCGTCGCGACAATGATGCCCACGTTCTCGTCACGCGCGGCATCGTAGAAGTCCCAGCGGGAAATTTCACCGAACTCGACACCGGGCAGAGCCGCACGGAACTCGTCGTGGATCGGGATCTCCACCGGCTCAGCGTCGGGCGCGGGGGTCATGATCTCGGCGCGCTCGATCGGAATCGTGCGCTTGAGAACGTCGAGGACCTGGCTGACATCCAGCAGACCCGGAGCCAGGTTGAGGGAAATGAGTTCGCAGCGCGGGTTCACACCCGTCGTGTGCGGGTAGTTCGCGTCAGCCAGCAGGATCTTCGAGCCGTGGCCGGCGGCCGCCAGCGCGCGCAGGAACTGCGGGTGAGTCATCGGACCATAGAGCATGAACGTGCCTTTCTTACAGGTGTGAACTGGCCCGGATGACCAGCTCGGGGTCGAGAACAATGTCTTGAGAGGGTCCCCCGCCCATGAGCGAACGCACGAGGCGCACCGCGGTGCGCCCGAGGCGGTCGAAGGGCTGGTGGATCGTCGTGAGCGGGGGCGCGTAGGAGTCCGCACCGTCGATGTCGTCGAAGCCGACCACGCGCACGTCGCGTGGGACCACTCCCCCGCGCTCGTAGATGTAGCGCATTGCGCCCAGGGCCAGCTGATCGTTCGCTGTCTGCACGCCCTCGGGCAGTCGCCCAGCCGCACGCATCACGTCGTAACCGTCGCGCGAGTCCCACGAGTCGGGCTGAAGCACCACGGGTTCAATACCGTACCCCTCGCACGCCTGCTCGTAGCCCAGTCGGCGCATCTGCGCGTCCGACCAGCCGGTGGGACCACAGATGTGAACGACGTCGGTGAGCCCCTGGGCGAGCAAATGCTCCGTGGCCAGGCGCGCCCCACGCACGTTGTCGACGGCGACCGTCGAGATGCCGTCGAGTCCCTTTTCGCTCGTCAGAACGAGGACGGTCGGGAATCGCTTGCCCGCCTCGATCGCGACGTCGATCGTCGGATCCTGGCCCCCCAGGATGATGACACCATCGACGTCGAAGGGAGCGAAGTCGTTACGCAGCTGCCCATCCGGCCCGTACGCGTAGGACAGGGACACGTGGTACCCGGCCTGCGACGAGGCGTTGAGGATTGACAGCAGCACGCGCCCGTGTCCGTGGAACATGGGGGCGGCCAGCACGACCTGCAGGACGTTCGTGCGCTTGGCCGCGAGCGCGCGCGCCGCGTAGTTGGGCACGTAGCCCAGCTCGTCGACCAGCTTGGAAATCCTCGCCCGCGTCTTTTCTGAGACCTCGGGATCCCCGCGGACGACGCGCGAGACCGTGTTCGTTGAGACGCCCGCGCGCCGCGCGATGTCGGCCAGGGAGACTTTTTTAGCCGCGGGTCGGGACGTGGACATGGGTGGCTGCGCTGGCTGCGATGACGGAGGCGCGGTCTTCCTCGGCGAGAGCACCGATGGTTTCGAGCTGCGCCAGGAGAGAACCAAAGGTCGAGGCCTCGATGGGGCCACGCACGACGGTGACACCCGAGATCTGGGCGGTCAGGTCGCACAG
>CABQXG010000068.1 GCA_902468045.1 uncultured Collinsella sp. | reverse complement strand
CACGCCGACGAGGCCAAGGCGTTTATCGACTTCTGCCTGTCCAACAAGAAGGCTCAGAAGATTTGGGCTAAGTACGGCTTTGAGCTTTCCGCGTAGTGCGGCTTGGCGCGATAATTCCATCGTTCTGTGTTTCACTCCGTCCTTGTATTCGCTTGGAGCTTTTCGTGCTTAATAGATTCCGCATGCTTGTCGCCTGTGCTTTGACCTTCTCGCTTTGCTGGGTGCCGGGATTTGCGTTTGCTGGAGACGTTGAGGACGGGGCCCAGGTTGCTGCGACCGCCCATGGGCTTTCCTATGGGATCGAGGGTTTTGAGCGGTTGGCCAAGGGGACCGCTCGTGCCATGGAGGGCCAGCCTGAGGGCTACCGGTTTCCCGTTGACGAGGGCGTGGACCTTGTAGTGGCGCCTGCTGCCGATCGCGTTGTGGTGTGGATATCGCCCAAGGCGGTCGAGAAGTATGAATTGGATCCGCAGGATAACGACTGCGTATCGGGTCTCAAGGCCCTCGTCTGTAAGCTCGACAGCGCAAACTGCATGGGAGGTGCGCAGCTAGGGGACGTGGATCTTCCTTGGTATGTCACGGCGGAAACAACGTTTGATGCCGGCGGGTATACCTATGGCTTTGACGAGCGCGGTGCGGATGGGGACCGCTATGTGGTGATTGCATCAGCCTCGGGTGATGCCAAGGGCGGCGCGCGTTGGCTTGATAGCGCTCAAATGGTAGAAGCATCGTCCGTCGTGTTGCGGGATGAGCGGGGGCCCTTGACCTCTCTTGCTTCCTTTTTGGGCGACATCGACTATCGCCCGTTTTGGGTGTCCATCAAAACGAGCGGACTTGCCCTGGTAATCGCGTTTGCGCTGGGCCTGTTTGCCGCATGGAAGACCATGGGTACCTCGAGCCGCGTGAAGGGTTTGCTTGATTCGGTCTTTACGATTCCTATGGTGCTGCCGCCCACGGTGTGCGGCTTTTTGCTGCTTATGCTGTTTGGACGTTCGACCGGGGTCGGCCAGTGGCTTATCGCTCACGGCATCTCGATCGTCTTTACGTGGCCGGCGGCGGTGATCTCTGCCGTGGTGGTGTCGTTCCCGCTCGTCTATCGTACGGCGCTCGGAGCCTTCGAGAGCCTCGACACGCAGATGCTCGATGCGGCGCGCACACTGGGCTGGTCCGAGCGTCGCATCTTTACCAAGCTTATGATGCCGCTTGGCTGGCCCTCGATTGCCGCCGGCACGGTGCTCGCCTTTGCCCGCGCGATGGGCGAGTTTGGCTGTACCCTGTTCTTTGCGGGCAACTACGCCGGTATTACGCAGACCATCCCCATTGCCATCTATTTTGAGTGGATGGGCGGCAACACGTCGGTGGCCCTCTTTTGGGTCGTCGTCGTGATTGTCTTTAGCTTTTTGGTCATCCTGTTCATCAATATGTACACCGCTCATTCGCAAAAGTATCGCGAGCGGGGCCTTTCCCGTGCGGAGCGCAAACAGGCCAAAGATCTCACCGGACAGGGCGATTCGCTCGACCCGGCGGGCGGCGATGCGCTGCGTATCGATCGCGAGGCATTGGCTGAGCTCATGCGCGATGAGCCCGCTATGCAGGGAGGTCGATAGGTCATGTCACTCGTTCTGGATATCAAAAAGCGCTATCCCGGGTTTATGCTCGACATGCAGCTTGAGGCCGGCGAGGAGCGTGTGGCACTGCTGGGCGCCTCGGGTTGCGGCAAGAGCTGTACGCTGCGTTGCATCGCCGGCGTGGAGACGCCCGACGAGGGCAGGATCGTCGTCAACGGCGTGACCTTTTTTGACTCGGCAGCGGGCATCAACCTGTCGCCTCAGGAGCGAAAATGCGCCCTGCTGTTCCAAAACTATCAGCTGTTCCCTAATATGACAGTGGCCGATAACGTATGTGCCGGCGTAAAGGATGCGGGCGACGCCGCGGCGCGCAAGCAGCTTGCCGAGCGCTACCTGGGTATCTTTGGACTGGCCGATTTTGCCGACCGCTATCCCGTGCGACTCTCGGGCGGTCAGCAGCAACGTGTAGCGCTTGCGCGCATGGTGGCGGCGCATCCGGGCATCTTTATGTTCGACGAGCCCATGAGCGCACTCGATTCCTATCTTAAGAGCGCCCTCGAGCAGAACATGCTCGACCTGTTCGATGTATGCAACCGCACCGTGCTCTACGTGAGCCACGACATCGACGAGGCATGCCGCCTGTGCCAGCGCATCTGCGTGATGCACGACGGGCATGTTGAGGAGATCGGCTCCGTCGAGGACGTGGTCCGCCGTCCGCAGACGCTGGCGGCGCTGCGCCTGACGGGCTGCAAGAACACAAGCCGGGCGCGCAAGATCGGCGACGAAGAAGTTGAGGCCCTCGACTGGGGCATGAGCTTTAACGTGGGTCGCGAGGTTCCCGATAATGTGGCGTACCTGGGCATTCGCGCAAGCTACTTCCATGTTGACAATCGCGCGGAGCGGGGTCGCAACAGTTACGACTTGCATGTGGCCCGTGTGAGCGATTCGCGCTTTGAGCGGCTGGTGTTGCTGGACGTGCCGCGCGTCGATGCGCCCACGCGTCTGCAGTGGAAGGTCAACAAAGTGGGCGTGCCTGTCGACGAGCTGCCGCAAGCAGGCGAGAACCTGCGCATGCACTTCGATGCGAGTAGGATCCATTTGGTTTGTCGATAGCGCCGGGTAATGCCGTCGGGGATATAGGCCTCGGCGGCTTTGTCTTGCCGTTCGCCGAATGAAGGATGACAAACTCTTATCAATAAAGATAATTATTTATTAAACTACGGCACGCGACGCTGTCGTACGAATGTCAACGGTGTTCGCATGGTCGACGACCGTTGATATAGTTGACCTCAACTGGTTAAGGAGGGTGCGCACATGCCGCAGACGACATACATTCGCCGCGTTGCCGCGCGCGCCCTGTATATGGCTCGGAGTCGCATATGAGCAGGTATGTTCACGGCTCCGGGAGAGACGACGCACAACTAAATAATCGACCGCAAAGCAGGTTCCCTAAAATTCCGGGTTTGAGTGCGCCTGGATTGTCACCATCCGTGGTGCATCCATGCCGTCGTATCTCGTTTTTGGTTCGAGAGGGGACCCGTTATGGCTGAAGCTCTCGATTTTCATCCGATGTGGCGGAGCTTGGGTATGTCGGCCCTTTGATGGCCCCATTACGTATCGTTGCTTTTGCCGGGCGGTACCCCGATGCACCGCAAGGCGCTGTCCGGCTTTGCATATATTTGTCCGTTTGTTCAGCTATGAGAGGATTTTTATGAACAACGACCTTACCCAGGCGGGCATTTCCCGTCGCAGCTTTGTAGCCGGCCTTGGCACGCTTTCCGTGTTGGCCGGACTCGGCCTCACCGGCTGCGGCGGTTCGGGCGCCGAGAGCGGTAGCGCCGCTGCCTCCGGCCAGGATGTGGAGTATCGCGACGAGCTGCAGATCGCGTTACCGGCGAGCCCGGACGGTCTCGATCCGCACACCACGTCGTCGCTTGTGACCATGGACATCATCTGCAACGTCGTCGAGCCGCTCTTTGGCCTCGATAGCGACTACGAGCCCCAGCCCGTGCTGGCCAAGGGCTATGAGGTCTCCGACGACGGCCTGACCTACACCATCAAGCTGCGCGAGGGCGTCACCTTCCACAACGGCAAGGAGTTTGGCTCCGAGGACGTCGTGGCCTCGATGAACCGCTGGCTCACCGTCAACGACCGCGCCGCGAGCCTGCTGCCCGGCGCCACCTTCGCCGTCTCGGGCGACCACGAGGTCACCTGCACGCTGACCGAGCCCGCCATCGACTTTCTGATCATCCTGGGCAACCACTCCCAGTATCCGGGTATCTTCCCCTCCGAGGTCATCGAGGCCGCGGGCGATACCGGCGTGACCGAGTACGTGGGTACCGGTGCCTACAAGTTGGTGGAGTGGAAGCAGGACCAGTACATCCATCTCACCCGCAACGAGGATTATGTCGCCGCCCACGGCAAGGCTTCGGGCTACACCGGCAAGGTCTCCGCGCCCACCAAGGATATCTACTATCAGTTCGTGACCGAGGCCTCCACGCGCGTGAGCGGGTTTGAGACCGGCGAGTACGATATCGCTGGCGAGATCCCCACCGAGAACTACCACGACTTCGACGGCAACGACGACGTCAAGCTCTACACCCATAACGCCGGCGTTCTGACCGCCTTCCTCAACATGAACGAGGGCATCTTCGCCGACGAGGAGATCCGCAAGTGCGCTCTCATGGCTATCGACTGCGAGGCGGCCGCTCTTGCCGCCTATGGCGAGAAGGAGCTCTTCAACATCGATCCCAACCTTGGTAACCCCGAGAACACTCAGTGGGCGACCGACGCGGGCAAGAAGTACTTCAACCAGGCCGACGCCAAGGCCGCCAAGAAGGCTCTGGCCAAGACCTCCTATGCCGGTGAGACGGTCAAGCTGCTGACCACCCCCGACTACAAGGATATGTACAACGCCACCGTCGCGCTGCAGGAGCAGCTCGAGAAGGCCGGCTTCACCGCCGAGGTCGACAGCTACGAGTTCGCGACCTTCATGGACATCCGCTCCGGCAAGCCCGAGCAGTGGGACCTCTTTGTGGCTTCCACCAACTACAAGCCCATCCCGGCCCAGTCCCTCTCGGTCTCCAAGGCCTTCTATGGCCTGTCAGACGAGAAGGCGCTCAAGCTCGTGGCCGAGACCCGCACCGCCAAGGACACCGACGCCGCGGCCAAGAAGTGGGCCGAGGCTCAGGAGCGCCTCTATGAGATCGCCGTCATCGAGCCGCTTTGCCACTACGCTTCCATCACGGGCACCCAGGCAGACGTCGAGGACGTCGAGGTGCTCGACGGCGCCATCGTTTGGAATGCCAAGCGTCCGGAGTAATGCAATAGCTGGCGTGTCTGGTCCCCTGTGGCCGCCACGCCCTGTCCACGTTCAGAGGGGAAATAGACGCCTCGCATGTTGAAGTACACGCTCAAACGTATAGGCGCGATGGTTCCGGTGATGCTCATCATCTCGGTCGTCGTGTTTTTGATTATCTATCTCACACCGGGTGACCCGGCCTCTTCGATGCTCGGCATGGAGGCTTCGGCCGACCAGATCGAGCGCGTCAACGATAGCCTGGGACTCAACGAGCCGCTGCCGCAGCGCTACGTTGAGTGGATGGGCGGCGTGCTTACCGGCGACTTGGGCGATTCGTATTTTATGCGCCAGCCCGTCACGCAGGCGATCGCCGAGCACTTTGGCCCCACGCTATCGCTCGCGCTTCTGGCACAACTCATCGCGCTGTTGATTGCGCTGCCCTGCGGCGTCGTCGCTGCCCTCAAACATGGGTCTCGCACCGACGCGGTCTTGCGTGTCGTTGCTCTTTTGGGTGTGGCGATACCCGGCTTTTTGATGGCGCTCATGCTTATGTGGCTGTTTGCCGTCACGTTGCGTGTGTTCCCGGTGGCCGGCTATGCGCCGCTATCGAAGGGCTGGTTCAGCCATTTACGCTATCTTGCGTTGCCGGCCATATCGCTTGGATGCGTGCAGGCGGCCCTGCTCATGCGCATGACCCGTTCGAGCGTTATCGAGGCCATGCAGCTTGACTGCGTCAAGACGGCGCGTGCCAAGGGCGTCTCCGAGGTTCGCGTGGTGCTGGTCCATGCCCTGCGCAACGCAGCGCTGCCGATTATCACCTCGGTCGGCTATTCTTTTGGCGCCCTGATTACGGGCGCCGTGGTGACTGAGGCCATTTTTAACATCCCTGGTTTGGGCCAGCTGGTCACGAGCTCTATCGAGCGTCGCGACTATCCGGTGATTCAGGGCGTGCTGCTGGTCATCGCTTTGTTGAATTCGGTGATCAATCTGGCTGTCGACCTTGCCTACGGCGCTTTTGACCCGCGCGCTCGCAAATGGGGCGATGCATGATGACAAACTTTAAGAAGGCTCTTGCCAACAAGGGGTTTGTGGTCGGCGGCTGCATTTTCCTGGCGATTGCGCTGATCGCGCTCGTCGGTCCGCTGCTGTGGACGGTTAATCCCAATGCGCAGGAGATGACGTTGCGACTTTCGGCACCTTCGCCCGCGCATCCCTTTGGCTGCGATGACTTTGGCCGCGACCTGCTTGCCCGCGTCATCGCTGGCGCGCGCGTGTCGCTTGGCGTTGGCATTGCCGTCACGCTCGCGACGAGTGCGCTCGGCTTGGTGATCGGCGCCTATGCGTGCTACAACGAGAGGCTCGATCATATTCTCATGCGCATCTGCGACGGCCTTATGTCCATTCCGGGCGTGCTGCTGGCCATCGCGCTCATGGCGATGATGGGGGCGAGCGTGTGGAACGTCATCATCGCGCTCTCCATCGTCTATACGCCTAGCATGGCGCGCATCGTGCGCTCGCGTGCGATGGTGGTCAAGGAGGAGCCCTTTGTGGAGGCCCTGCGCGTGCAGGGCGCCTCGACCGCGCGCATCGTGTGGATGCATATCGTGCCCAACGTTATGGCACCCTTCCTGGTGCAGGCGACCTTTGTCTTTGCCGAGGCCGTGCTCTCGGAGGCCGCCCTCTCGTTTCTGGGCCTGGGTATCAAGGCACCCGACGCCAGCTGGGGAAACATCCTACAGGCGGGCAAGAACGTGATGCGCAAAGCCTGGTGGATGATCTTCTTCCCGGCTATCGCCATCATCGCGAGCGTGCTTTCGCTGAACCTCGCCGGCGACGGCCTGCGCGACGCCCTCGACCCCAAGACCAAGGAGGACTAGCCCATGAGCGAACATCTTTTGGACGTGCGCGACCTCTGCATCTCGTTTGTGGGCCGCGATGGCAACGCGCTGGAA
>CABQXG010000067.1 GCA_902468045.1 uncultured Collinsella sp. | reverse complement strand
GCTGCCGGTTACAAGGACTGCGTCGTGGTGGCCGTGTCCAACACCGCCGAGTTTGCCGACGTCGAGCTCGCCGTTGAGGCTGAGTCCGCCGTCGCCGCCGGCGATGTCATCGTCAAGGTCGTCCGCAAGTAGTCTGCGGCATCCAGAAGATGCACAAGGGCGGTCGGGTTATCCGGCCGCCCTTTTTTAATAGGCCGAGCAGGTGCATTTTATTACAGGGGGGGCTATTGCGCGGGCCATTCGTTTGTCAAATTGAGTCGCCTGCGCGGTTGTGGCCTCGATTCGTTTTGAATCTAGTTGCTGACCTCTCCATACAATCGAGGTTTTTTATTGGATAAAAACGCTTGCCATGCAAATTCTACCGTTCGTATTTGTTGCTCAACAACTTGCTAATGCCTCTCTGTAATCTAGGTTGAAATTAGCGTACGCATAAGGGGAGGAATTGATGAAAGGCATCTCGAGAAGAGACTTTCTAGCCGGAATTGCAACGTTGGGCCTTGCTGGATGTTCGGGCAAACCTGATAAGACAGACGGCTCTACGCTAAAACTGAAAAAGGGCACGCTTAAGAATGAAAGTAGTCCAAAGAGTTCCGATATTGTAGTAACCATGGACCCTATTTACAACTATCAGGTTGGTCAAAGCGGTTGTGACTATATTACAAAAATCAAAAACACTAGTGATCAAGTTGTTGTCGACTGGGGAGTTGATGGCATCGCAAAGAAAGCGGACGGCACACTATGTGGCACCGTGAGTAGTAATATATCTAGCTGCTGTGCTCTTCTTCCGGGGCAAGAAATATGGTACTTCGGTGCAATTGGTGGCATAGATGAGCTACCGGCGTCACTTGAGCTTACGTTTAGGGTTAATTCCTTTAAGAAAGTTACCGAAAAAGACACCTATGAGTTCACAGTGTTAAATGAACGATTAGAACAAATCGGTACTAATATGTACTGTTTTGATGTCGAAATTCAAAATGATTCGCCGTATGACTATGGTTCGGGCACGACGCTCATGGGCGTATTGAAAGATGATATGGGGAACGTCGTGAACGGATTTGCGGGTGGCTCTGATGTTCTTGAAGCGGGCTGCCATACGATGATTTCTGCCACTAGCGGTCTCGATTTGACTGGATCCCCCTATGCATCGTACGAGTACAGCATTTTGAAGAACGTTCTTGAACCGTGCTAAGCAGATGAAAATCAACAGCGTTTCTTAGTTTGCAGCATCCAGTTACCGTTCTCCCCGCAACTCCATCACAACGGAAAGAATCTCGTATGTTTCAGGACCGACGTGAACAATCGCGTATCGAATATCGCAGCATTTGAGCGCTTTTACATTATCCTAGTCAATTGGAATATCATCGCTATTTTGAACCTGTCCCAAGCCTGGGGGTTAAGGGGACGCTGGTTCGAATCCAGTCATCCCGATCAGAAGCCCGTTTTTTGCGACTCAGGGGTTTGGGTCGAGCCGTTAATATGGACTTACTGTCACAACGTGCGTTGCGCAGGGAACGCAGCGCCGCTTGTTTGGAGGAATGTCATGAAAAAGAAGCCGCTGCTTGCGCTCATGTTGGCTGTAGTGGTTGCATGCTTGATCTCTCTTTCCGGTTGCGGTGGTCCCACAGTCGAGCAACTTATTAACGAAGATCTGACCAATCAGCTTGATGAGATTAAAAATAACGACGAATCATTTCTGGATGGCTTGGATAAGGTTGCAGGGAAAGAGTTTAAAAGGGTCGACATCAATACCGAGGAATACGCCAAGAGCTATCTCGAGGGTTTCGACTATAAAATCGGCGACATTGTGGTCGATGAAGATGAAGGTACCGCTACTGCTGAAGTGACCATCACCTGTAAGTCGATGGCTCAAATTCAAGGGGATTTTGCCACCAAATACCAAGAGAAGGTTGCTGCTCTTGATGGGTCGCCTTCCGAAGATGAGTTGTACAAGCTGGCTGGACAGGTAATGCTCGATGTGACCAAGTCCGCCAAGCCCAAGGACACCAAGGTTACCTTTAAGTATTCTGCTAACGATGACAACGAATGGTCGGGGGACGACTCTAATATCTCCGAGATGATGAGCGCGATGCAAGGGTAGCGCCTTATATGTAGGTTGCCATGCGACAAACAGTTCGTTATGCAATAAAGGGAGGATCGTTGGGGCGACCCTCCTTTTATAACAATTAAAGCCAAGTGTGTCTGCGATATTAGTAAGCGTTATTCTGCCGACAGTTTGGGACACTCCTTGCGCCAGCGTTGCATCGAGTGCTCGGGAAAATGTGGACCGGTTTTTGGCTGAATTCCGGGTCGAGGTTTCCGGATGGGGTGGGTTGCGGAAAGTGCGACCCGGATTATTGCTCCAAAACGGGATGCAGTTTCCCCGACGCGCCTCAAACGGAAAGCGCATCCCATTCCGGAGCTCCAAAACGGGACGCGCTTTCCGCGCGGAAGAATTGTTGCAGCTACGTTAAGCGGTGCTGCTCGTTACTCGCCCAGAATCAGCGCCGCGAGCTCTGCTTGGGTGTCCACCACGTAGTCGGCGCCGGCTGCTTCGAGCTCTGCGCGGCCGCGGAAGCCCCAGCTGACGCCCGCGCTCTTGAGGCCGGCGTTGTGACCGGTCAGGATATCGACATTGGAATCGCCCACATAGAGCGTGGTTGTCGGGTCGGCGTCCAGCGCTTCCATCACATGCAGCGTGACGGGCGCTTCGGGCTTGGGCGGAAACGCATCGATACGGCCCTGGACCAGCGCAAAGCGGTCGGGACCAAAGTACTTCTCGATAAGCGGAGCAGCCGAGACGTGGTCCTTGTTGGTGAGCACGGCAAGCTGCACACCCGCGGCGCGCAGGCGGTCGAGCATCTCGGTTGTGCCGGCATAGGGGGCGGTGTGGTCCTCCTTGTGCTCGCCGTAGTAAGCCCTAAACTCGGCAAGCGTCTGCTCAAACATACGGCCGTCGCCCGCATACTCGGCAGGCATAAAGCGCTCAACCAGCTTGAGCATGCCGTTTCCTACCTTGTAGCGGTACTCGTCAACGGCAAACGTGGGCCAGCCGTGCATCTCGCAGGTATGGTTACCGGCGGCTGCCAGGTCCTCGAGCGTGTTGAGGAGAGTGCCGTCGAGGTCAAAAATCACATGGGAAAACGCTGCCGCCATGGGTGCTCCTGCCGTTTGAGTAATAAAACGCACTCCATGATACTGGGCTTGCGTATCGGGCGCGTTTGGAATCTGAATATCTTTGCCGGCCTTGAACCGCGCTGCGCCAGCCGCGAGCCGTTGCCGCTAGCAAATCCTGGGCAGCTGCTCTCCCACGAGCATGTCGAGGATGCGGGTCGAGCCCCAGCCGGTGCGTACGCGCACGACGGGCCGAGCGTCCGGTCCAAACGGCAGCACGCGGCCGATAATCGCGGCGTTTTCGCCGTAGCGCGCGGCACGCATGGCCGCCAGCGCGGCATCGGCCTGCTCAGCAGGCACCACGGCGACCATCTTGCCCTCGTTTGCTACCTGCAGCACATCGTAGCCGAGCATCTCACATGCCGCCTGCACATCGGGGCGCACGGGCACGGCATCCTCGTCGATCTCCATAGCAACGCCGCTGGCCTGGGCAAACTCGTTGAGCGTGGATGCTAGGCCGCCGCGTGTGGGGTCGCGGAAGCAGCGGGTGTCGGGGGCGGCGGCGAGCACGTCGGCAATCAGATGATTGAGCGGCGCAGCGTCGCTTTCGATGTCGCTCGAAAACGCCAAGCCCTCGCGTTGGCTCATGATGGCGATGCCGTGGTCGCCTAGCGTACCCGACACCAGGATGGCGTCGCCGGGCCGGCAGTTGGCACCGCTGAGCGTCACGCCTGCGGGAACCTCGCCCACGCCGGCGGTATTGATGTAGACGCCGTCGGCACCGCCGCGCTCGACCACCTTAGTGTCGCCGGTGATTATGGACACGCCCGCCTCGTGCGCCGTTTCGGCCATGGTCTGCACAATTTGGCGCAGCTTGTCCATGGGATAGCCCTCTTCGAGGATAAAGCCGCATGAGAGGTAGCGCACGTTAGCGCCCGAGGTCGCGACGTCGTTGACGGTTCCGCATACGGCGAGGCGGCCGATATTGCCGCCGGGGAAGAACTGCGGCGTTACCACAAAGCTGTCGGTCGACATGGCGATTCGCCCGCTTGCGGGCAGCGCGGCGACACCGGCATCGTTGCCCGCAAGCAGCTCGGGCGACCCAAAGGCATCCAGAAAGACCTCATCGATAATGCGCTTCATCATCTGGCCGCCGGAGCCGTGGCCCAGCAGGACAGTGCTATCGGTGGCAGTACGGGACATATCGAAAACTCCAATCGTGGGTGGAATTATATGGGTGAGGCGCAGCGTCGACCGGTCCGCCATTCGTTAGAACGGCGGAACCTAATAGTCGCGGTAGCTGTAGTACGCCGCGCAGCTACCTTCTGAGCTCACCATGCAGGGGCCGACGGGGTGTTCGGGCGTACATGCGTGGCCGAACAGCGGGCAGTCGCTTGGCGTGATGGCACCGCGCAGCACGTCGCCGCAGCGGCATCCGCGTGGCTCAACCGTCGGTTCAATGGGCACGTCAAAGCGGGCGCCGGCATCAAAGCGCGCGAATTCGGGTCGGATGGAAAGACCCGAATTGGCAATCGGTCCCAGCCCGCGCCACGTGGCGTCGCACGGCTCAAATACCTGCTCGACCAGCTGGCGTGCTACGGGATTGCCGTCTGCATTGACGCCGCGGCGGTAGGCGTTGTCGATCGCCGGCCTGCCTTCGACAACCATCTGGACCAGCATGCAGATGCCCTGCAAGATATCGACCGGCTCAAACCCGGTGACCACGCCCGGGGTCTCGAACTCATCGACCAAAAACCCAAAGGGTGCCAGGCCTGTGATGGTAGCGACGTGACCAGGCAGGATAAAGCCGTCGATGGTCGTCTCGGGGTCGTTGGAGATCGCGCGCAGAGCTGGCGGCGTGGTCTTGTGAGCACAGTAGACCGAGAAGTTCTGGAGCCCGCGTGCGTCTGCCTCCAGGATGGCGGCGGCAATGGTGGGCGTTGTGGTCTCAAAGCCGACGCCCATAAAGATAACCGGGCGTTCGGGATTTTGCTCGGCAATGTCGAGTGCGTCGAGCGGAGAGTAAACGATGCGGATGTCGCGCCCCGCCGCCTTTTGCGCGGCAAGCGAGGTGGACGATCCGGGCACGCGCATCATGTCGCCAAAGGTGGTGATGATGACGCCGTCCATGTTGGAAAGCGCGATTGCGTGATCGATGTCACGGTTGGCGGTGACGCAAACGGGGCACCCCGGGCCGCTCAGCAGTTTGAGTCCCGTCGGCATAATGGAGCGAAAGCCATAGCGGCCAATGCTCGCGGTATGCGTACCGCAGACTTCCATAAGGTTGATGGTGCGGTCGCCGACGAGTTCACGGATGCGTTCGATGAGCTCGCGGGCCAGCTTGGAATCGCGAAATACCGAAAAGTCGATACCGGAGCGAGCCGGCTGCGTCGCCGCCACTAGTATGCCTCGACCGGGTTGGTGGCGAGTTGGTCCTCTTTGGCCAGTTCGGTCATAGTATTGACGAGCTCGAGGGTCTCTTGGGCCTCCTGCTCATCGACAATCTGAATGCCAAAGCCGGCGTGCACGAGAATATAGTCGCCTACCTGTGCCGTCGGCACGAGGCGCAGCGAAACGGGGCGCTCGATGCCCATCATGTCGACGGTCGCCTTAAGGTCGTCGTCGCGTTTGACCACTTTACCGGGAACGGCAAGGCACATAATGTTCCCCTTTATACGTTTTGCGCTGGATAGGCGCCTAATTACCCATCAGTTGATGGTAGCGCTCGCGGGAGTCACGAGCAAACGCGTTACACCTGTGAGACGGTGGCGCGCAGGCTGGAAAAACGCCTATCGCGATGCTGTCTGCGCGAGGAGAGCGCGAGCGATGGCGGCCTGACCGTAGGCGATGCAGCCGTCGTTGACGGGCACGGAGTGGGGAACCAAGACAGTGAGACCCACGCTTTTGAGCTCACGGGTGAGGAGCTGGAGCAAAAGTCGGTTCATGAACACGCCGCCCGAGAGCGCGACGGTGTCGAGGCATTCACGGGCGCAGATCTCGCTTGCGATGCGGGTCGTAGCGTGCGTAATGGCGATGTGAAACCCGAGGGCGAGCCTGTCGGCCGGCGCGCCTGCCTCGATTCCATTCAGAAGAGCTTCGATGAGCGGTTGGGGGTCCAAGATGGGGGAGTCGTCGGCAGACGTGAATACGCCTGCATGATTGCCGTCGAGACGAACGGTCTTACCGCCGAGCGCGCGCCAGGCGGCGGCCTCAAGCTCGATGGCGGGTTCACCCTCGTAGGTCGCTTGGCCGCAAATGCCCAGGATCGCGGCTGCGACATCAAACAAGCGACCCATACTGCTGGTGCGCGGGCTGTTGATGCCACGTTCGATCATCGTTGCCGTCACGCTACGTGTTTGCTCGTCTAGGCCGCCCAAGAGCCGATCGGCCCCCGGGTGTTCAAGCAGGCCGAGCTCGCTGATCAGGGCAAAGGCGTTGCGGCGGGCGTCACGCACGGAGGCCGCCCCGCCGGGGAGTGCCCAAGTGCGCAAATGCGCGGCGCGCTCAAAGCCGCCAAGGCTGGCAACAAGAAACTCGCCGCCCCAAATGGTCCCATCGGTGCCGGCGCCGGTGCCGTCAAAGGCGATGCCAAGGACGCGCGCGTCGGTTGTAAGCTGGCCCGCGGCGATAGCCTCGGCCATTACACTCGCGATATGCGCATGATGGTGCTGCACCTCGACGAGCGGCAGATTGCATTTTCGCGCCTGATCGCGCGCCCACTGGCTCGATAGATAACTGGGGTGTAAATCGCAGACTAAGGCGGCGGGCGCCAAGTCAAAGAGATTTTCCAAGCGCGTGC
>CABQXG010000066.1 GCA_902468045.1 uncultured Collinsella sp. | reverse complement strand
AAGTTTTCAGCATCCGCCCCTTACGGGAATGTTAAAACCGCTGGCTGAAAATCGTTTTTCGGTTCGACCGACTCGTTCCACGCGTATGTTTTTCCTCATATTATTGAATTTTGTGGATAATCCTAAACGGCATGCGTCGGGTTTGCGGATCCGGTCGCCGTCAAATTATTGAGGGATGCTGAAAACTCGCGTTTTTGCACGCCACCGTCGGGGGGACCCGTTCGACAAACGGCAAATCTAGCAAAATCGCCTACTCGATGCCCTCGAGAAGTTCTGACACCGTCATGCCGAGTGCGGGTGCGATCTTAAATAGAACCTTGAGCGTGAAATTTGCCGTCCCATCTTCGATTCGGTCGAGGTAGGGTCGGCTGATTCCTGTCGCCACACAAAAATCAACCTTGGAGATACCAAGGTCCCTGCGCGTCTCTTCGACCCGCCTGCCAAGAATCTGTTTCGCACGTTCGTCCATGCAGCCGAGTTTGAAATGGAGCGAAACAAAAACGTAAACTATAGTTTACGTTTTGCCGAATACACAGGAGTTTTCTATGTCGGGTTCTTCGGTCCGCATGTACCGAGCCACGCTTCGCACAAACAGCGCGCCGCCCAAGCTCGTCGTCGTTGAAGCAGAATCCCTTTCGCCCGATGAGCGCACAGCATTTGCATTGCTATCAAGTCGCGTCGCCGCCGTTCTGGTCCCTTGCCCGGCGCAAGGTGAACTTGCCATCCAATGCCAAGCGCACAGTTGCTCGCTCAATCAGGCTGCCGTAATCGCAACCAGTCAACGTGGCCTGCCCCTTCTCCTGGAAGCCGGTATCGCACTCGCCCTTCGCGGTGCCGGATACGAAAACGAGGCCGCCGCCGACATGGTCTTTAAACCACGATCAAGCGGCGGCCTCGCAGCAGCCATTGAATATGCGTGCAGGCTCGTTGCCTAAAAGGACAAGCTAGAAACCAAAGCCAAAGCCCGTTCCAGTAATCGCTGAATACATAAAGTAGACGTTGATCACATTGAGGAACACACCCGTGATGCAACCGTTGCGCAGGTAGCGCTCGCACGCAAGGCGTGCCATCACAGCGGAGTCCTCGTTGTTCTTTGCCTGGCGTCCCGCCGTAAAGTACGTCGCCACGCTCAGCAGCAGGTTGAGCACCGGCAGTGCCAGCAGCTCGTAGCTCTTACCCCAGCGCGTCACCTCGCCGGCTGCGTTAAACTTCGTTGCCACCTCGGGGCCAATGTTGGGGATAACACACACTGCAACCACCAGCGGAATCACCGCAAGTACGAGCAGCGCAATACCCATGTAGCCAGCCTTTTTGCCATATTTAAACATATGCGTCGTCCTTACACGTTAAAGCGGAAGTGCACGACGTCGCCATCGGCCATGACATAGTCCTTGCCCTCAATACGCAGCTTGCCGGCGGCCTTGGCGCCCTGCTCGCCCCCGAGCTCGATGTAGTCGTCGTAGCCAATAACCTCGGCCTTAATAAAGCCGCGTTCAAAATCGGTGTGGATGACGCCGGCGGCCTGCGGGGCGGTCGCGCCCTGACGCACCGTCCAGGCCTTGACCTCCATCTCGCCAGCCGTAAAGAACGACTGCAGGCCGAGCAACTTGTAGGCTGCCTGCGCGAGCACGTCCAGGCCGGGCTGCTCCAGGCCCAGGCTCTCCAGATAATCGGCGGCGTCCTCGGGATCGAGCTCGGAAAGCTCGGCCTCGATCTTGGCGCAGATCGGCAGCGGCTTGACGCCGTCGATGGGCGCCAGGTCCTCGTTGAGCATGTCCTCGTCCACGTTGGCCACATACAGGATGGGCTTCATGGTGAGCAGGAACAGACCCTTGGCGGCGGCACGCTCCTCGTCGGTCATCTCCATGGACGCGGCGCGCTTGCCCTCGTTGAGCCAGGCAAGCAGGCGCTTGGCCACCTCGAACTTGGGCATGAGCTCCTTGTCGCGCTTGGCCTCCTTCTCGAGCTTGGGCAGTTGCTTCTCGAGCGTGCCCATGTCGGCCAGGATAAGCTCGGTCATGATGGTGTCGGCATCGCCGGCGGGATCGACGAACTCGCCCGTGCGGCCCACCTCACGCATGACGTTGGGGTCCTTAAAGTAGCGCACGACCTCGCAGATAGCGTCGGTCTCGCGGATGTTTGCCAAGAACTGGTTGCCCAGGCCCTCGCCCTCGTTAGCGCCCTTCACCAGACCTGCAATGTCGACAAACTCGACCGTCGCCGGCACAATGCGGCCGGGGTTGACGATGTCGGCGAGCTTTTGCAGGCGGCTATCGGGCACATCGACGATACCCACGTTGGGGTCGATCGTGGCAAACGGGTAGTTGGCGGCAAGGCCGGTCTTTTTGGTAAGCGCAGTGAACAGCGTCGACTTGCCCACGTTGGGCAGGCCCACGATACCGATGGAAAGGGACACGACAGCTCCTTTTGGTACAGGTACTTCAAACTTCATAAGTATAGCGCCGCCGCAGCATCCGGGCGAATCCGGACACCACGACGGCGCAAATGAAGCAGAGATAGGGGTCGCCGACTAGTCCGCGAGCTTTTCTACCTGATCGAGCATCTTGTCAAGCTTGGCCTTTGCCTCGGCCTTGACCTTCTCAGCTTCTTCGTGAGCCTTGGCCTTCTGGGCGGCCTTTTCCTCGGCTTCGGGATCGACGACGACCAGATTGGACGCGTCATGCTCAACCAACTTGAGCGCATGTTCGGGACACACCTTGACGCAGGCCGCAACCCAAACAATACGTGGACTCCAACGCAAAGCGGCCGCTTCCCACCAGATCACAGGCAAACGTGGGGCACACGTTGACGCACTCGCCGCACGACGTGCACTTGTCAAAATCACATTCCGGCGTGCTCACTTGCATGTTCTGGGCAAGCTCGGGGTGGTTTTGCAACGTCGAGAGCACCAGTTGGCGCCCGTGCGTGAGCGAACGGCGACGCTTGGTCGTCGTGGTGCCGCACATGGTGTTGAGCGTGCGCTCCAGCTGCGTAATCTGGTGACGGTGGGCCTTCAACTTCTGCGTCACCGAGGCCAGCGCCGCCGTCGCCGGATTGAGCTTGGTCACCGTCAGGCCCGTTGTACGGGCGATCTTTTCCATGTACTCTTTGCGCTCGTACTCGCGAAGCTTATGGCACTTGAGGCTCTTGGGGTCGACCTCCAGGCCCATGCCCGTACCGGCCCACTCCTCGGCAGTGGCGATGGCCTCGCCCAGGATATCCTCGCCACCGGTGTTGCGACACTTATCGCACACGCCCAGTGGCAGGTACACACTCACGTTGGGATAGTCGGCCAGTACCGAGAACCAGGTCTCGGCCGTAATATCACCCACACAGGCAACGACGACTTCGTTTTCGCGCGGCATGCGCTTAAGGGCGCGCGTGCAGGTGACGTAAGCGGTCTCGTGACTCGTAGCCGCCGAGACAATATCGTCATACAGGTTTTTGGGCGCCAGACGCGGCGAGATGATCGCCTCGGTCGGACAGGCAGCGGCGCACAGGCCGCACTTGCGACAGGAGTCGAGGATCTCGATGGCGTCTTCCTCGACCTCGATAGCGTTGACCGGGCACACGTCCATGCACGCGGTGCAGCCGCTCTTTTCGTTTTTGCAGGTCAGGCACGGAATGGTGTTGCCGCGCGGACGCTCCTTGTAGTCGGCAGGATTCCACTGCGGCGCCGACGGATCGAGCGCGTCGGTCACACCGCCAAGCGGGTTTTTAAGAAAGTCGAAACCCTTGCTGATCTCGATAATGTCATCAAACAGATCGTGTTCCTGCGCCATGCGCGGCCCCTCCCTGAGCAGTGCAAACAAGCAAGAGATAATGATACGCTATCGGCCCGTGCCTCGGGCAAATTACACGCGGAGCATCTTTGCGGCAAATAGCCTATGGCCTATCGCCGCCTCGATTGCACAAGGCCAATCAAGCGCCAAGCTATGCCTCGCACATGAGCTGCACGAGCTTTTGTTTGGTCACCTTGGCCTGCTCGTTGGCCATATTACGCTCATTTCTAAAGACCGCATTTGCAACACTCTGCAGATCGGCATCGGAAATCTCGCCAAGGCCCAGCTCCTCGAGCGTCGTCGGCAGACCAACGCGCTGGCAAAACTCGAGCACCTGATCAAGCTCGGGTGCACGCTCCAGGCGCAGCTGCACCACCAGGCCAAATGCCACGGCCTCGCCATGCATTGCCTTGCACTCGGGCAGAATCGTCAGACCGTTGGCGATGGCATGCGCCAGCGCCAAACCACCGCTCTCAAAGCCAACACCCGAAAGCAGAATATTGCACTCGATCAGGCGCTCAACCGCCGGCGATGTACGCCCTTTTTTGAGATCGCGCTTGGCAGCGACGCCGCACTCCATGAGCGTGTCGTAGCAGGCGCGAGCCGCGACCAGAGCCAAGTGCCCCGGCTCGCCACCGTGCTCGTTGGTACCGTGCGCCGCGGCGCACGAACGCGCCTCGAAGTACGTTGCCAGTGCGTCGCCCATGCCAGCGACCGTCATACGCAGTGGGGCTGCCGCGACCACGTTGGTATCGACCACGACCAGGTCTGGATTCTTCTCGAGCATCAGGTAGTGGTCGAACGACCCATCCTCGTGATACAGCACCGAAATCGCGCTGCACGGACCGTCCATCGAAGCCGCCGTGGGGCATACGCACAACGGCACCTCGGCATAAAACGCAACGGCCTTGGCAATATCGAGTATCTTGCCGCCGCCAATACCCACCACCATGTCGCAATACTCGGCCCGGGCTTCCTTAGCCATTTCGACAACGGCGTCTTCCGTACACGGACCGTCATAAATCTTAAAGAACGGCTCACTTAGATCTTCGTCCAGAAATCCATCGACGATCTGCTTGCACAGCCGATCCTCGGTGCCCTGGTCAAACAAGACATAAGCAGCGCAGCCCAACCATGACAAATACCTGCCCTGACGCGAAAGTTCGCCCGGCCCCTGAACATACCGGCCGGGACCGCCATAAACCATGGGAAGCGCCATACGAGAATCCGCCCTTCATCAAACAACGATTGGTACAAAGTAACCTGCCCCCTGCACCAACTTGTGCATTGGAGACAGGCCACTTTGCACCATAGCAAAAAGGGGCAAAGCCATCTGCTGACTTTGCCCCTTCCTTAGCTTGATTTACTCATCCATGAGATAGTAGTGGCCCAGCGCGTCGGCACCCAGGATGGCGTTTGCGACCATCTCGGGAGTCACCTCAAACGGCATGTTGCACATGGTGTCATCGGGCGCGCAGGCAGCCTCGGCAACAATCATGGCCTGCTCGCGCGTAAGCTCGGCAACGCCAAGTTCCTTCATCGTGACCGGCAGGCCCAGCTCAATGCAGAAGCCCAAGACTTCCTCGAGCTTCTCGGTCGGGGCATTCTCGAGTACCAGCTGGACGATGGTGCCAAAGGCGACCTTCTCGCCGTGATACATGCCGTGGCACTCGGGCAGCATCGTCAGACCATTGTGGATGGCATGAGCAGCAGCAAGGCCCGAGCTCTCAAAGCCAATGCCCGAAAGCAGCGTGTTGGCCTCGATGATGTGCTCGACGGCAGGCGTCAGCGCACCCTTCTCCAGCGCGACCTTGGCCTTGACGCCATCGGCCATAAGCGTCTCGTAGCAGAGCTTGGCGAGCGCCAGACCGGCCATGCCGCCCTTGCCGCCAGCGCAGGTGCCGCCGTCGGCATCGTGCGTCGCCTGAGCCTCGAAATAGGTTGCGAGCGCATCGCCCATACCGGAAACCGTCAGGCGCACCGGGCTCGCCGCGATAACCGTCGTATCCATAAGGACGATATTGGGGTTTGCCTTCAAGAAGAGGTACTTGTCGAACTGGCCGTCATCGGTATAGAGCACCGAAAGCGCCGAACACGGGGCATCGGTCGAAGCGATGGTGGGGCAAATGATAACCGGGGACTCCAGGTAGTAGGCAACGGCCTTCGCGGTGTCGAGGATCTTGCCGCCACCGACGCCGACGATGATGTCGCAACCGTTGTCGCGAGCGAGCGCAACCAGACGATCGACCTCGCCCTTGGAGCACTCGCCGTTAAAGTCCTCAAACAGCAGCTCGGCCTTGGCCTCGGCAAAACCGCCCTCGATCTTGGCACCGACGCGCTTCTTGCCCGAAGGCGTCACGATGACGAGGGCCTTAGCGCCGAGCGGCTCGACATAGGAGCCGAGCTTGGCCAGCTCGTCCGGACCCTGGATGTACTTGCTGGGGCTATTGAAAATTGCAGCCATAACTATCCCATTCTCTAAAAGAAAAAAGAAAGGGGCTCCGTACGGATACGTGCGGAGCCCCTCGTTACGATAACAAGAGTCGATTAGAAATCGATGTCGGTGTCGTAGTAGCAGGCCTTGAGGATCTTCTCGAAGTCGGCAGCCTTGGTCTCACGCGGGTTCTCCGGCGTGCAGGCGTCGGTCTCGGCGTTCGCGGCGATCTCGGGCAGCTTGGCGAGGAACTCCTCCTCGGAAACCATCTGCGGGTTCTCGGCGTCGACCTTCACGCCACCATTCGCGTAATCCTTGATGGACTGCGGAATGTTGAGCTGGTCGTTGAGGTCGCGAATCTTCTGGACGAGCGCGGCGATGAGCTCCTCGTTGGTCTCGCCGGGAAGGTGCAGGATCTCCTTGGCCACGTAAGCATAACGCTCGGCAGCACGGGGATCCTTGGCGTTGAAGGCGATGACCTTGGGCAGATACATGGCGTTAGCAGCACCGTGGATGATGTGGCCGTTCTCGAAGGCAGCACCGGTCTTGTGAGCCATGGAGTGAACGATGCCGAGCAGGCCCGAGGAGAAGGCGATACCGGCGATGCACTGAGCCTCGTGCATGTGCTGACGGGCCTCATGGTCGCCAGCATAGGACTTGGGCAGCCACTCGACGATCTCGCGGATGCCGTGCAGAGCGTTGGCGTCGG
>CABQXG010000065.1 GCA_902468045.1 uncultured Collinsella sp. | reverse complement strand
GAGCCAATCTGGGGGGCCAGGCCAGCCGCCGCGCCGATCGCGATGGCCGCAATGACCAGGCCGGGAAGCGCCGCGACCCCGGCCGTTTGCATCAGCAAAAAGCTAAAGGTGCCGCACGTTAGCGCCGAGATAATGCGCATGGTGTAGTCGCGCGCATGGCTCCAGCGCGTGCCCGCCCAGCCGAGTGCGGGGTCGACCTCGATGGCGTCGTCCTCGTAGTGCGACGGCTCGATACCGTCGAGCTCCTGCTCGTCATCCGAAAGCTCGCCAACCATTTGCTCCAGGCTGCGACGGCCCTCGCGCACGCTGCCCAGACCGGCAAGGAGCTGGTCGCAAAATGCCTCGATGCTGTTGGGGCGGTCCTGCGGCATGGGGGAGAGCGCGCTCATGAGCGCGGCCTCGGCTCCCGGGGGGAAGTGTGGTATCAGCTCGCTGGGATAGGTGGCGCCGCCGATGATGCGGTCGAGCGAGTCGGCGGGCGTGGCCGCCATAAAGGGAGCGCTGCCGCACAGGCCCTCGTAGATCACACAGGCGAGGGCAAAGACATCGGCGCGCTCGTCGACCGTGCCGGTCTCGATATCGAGCTGCTCGGGCGGCATGTAGCCGATGGTGCCGCCGCACGAGCCGCCAAAGCCACCGGCGGACGACAGCCGCGCCATGCCAAAGTCGGTGAGCTTTACATTGCCCGAGTGGTCGATGAGCACGTTGGCGGGCTTAATGTCCAGGTGGAGTACGCCATTACTATGGGCGAAGGTGAGCGCCTGGCCCAGGGCATCGGCAATGGCCGCGGCCTCGTCAAAGGTAAGTGAGTGGCCGTCCACGCGGTGCAAAAACTCGGCCAGCGACATGCCATCGACATATTCCATAACCAGGTAGGCATAGGCTGTGTCGTGCGTAAAGTCGATGACCTGCACGATATTGGGATGTTGAAGCATGGCGGCGGTGTGCGCCTCGCGCAGGACATCCATGATGTCGCTGGCGGGCATGCCGGCACCGTTGATAAGGGGGATGCGCTTAATGGCGACGCGGCGGCGCAGGTGCGTGTCGCGGCAGATCTCGATGGAGCCAAAACCGCCGGTCGCAAGTGTCTCGAGCGGCTGGTACCGCTTGAGCAGCTCGCGAGAGCTGGTGCCCTCCAAAGGAACGTCCGGCGAGAACCGGGCGGTATGTTGCGAGAAAAGCGGCATGGCCAACCCTCGTGCGTTTAAAGTTCGTTTGCGAGCGGCGGGCGCGGGGCCGAGCCGTTCGCGGTGGCATAGATGCTGCTAGTGTAGCACGCTCGGGTGCATGGGGAGGATAGCGGGATGCGAGGCTGCCTGTCTGGCTTGGCCTTAGCGCTTCTTCTTGTTCTTCTTCTGCTTGCGCTTGGTCTCCTGAGGCTTGTCGCCCTGCTTGGCCTCGGCGGCGGCCTTCTCGGCCTTCATTTTCTTCTTCTTGGTCTCGATGCGGAGTTTTTTGTTGATACGGGCCTTGAGGAAGGGGCCGAACTGCTCGGCATCGCCGCGGACGAAGGTGTCCTTAGGGATCGTCACGCCCTGGTCGGCGAACATGGCCACAAAGATGCGCTCGCCGTCGAGCACGTGGTCGAGCTTTTCAAACGGGAAGAACTGCGACTTGCCGCTCTTGCCCCAAACCATCAGGCCGTCCTCGTTGGCGGCGACGCGGCGATAGCGGCCGCCCATGGACTCGTCGGCCTCGACGGCGTCGATAAAGTCGCGGGCGAGGGTGTGGTGCAGGTTCTTGCTCCACCAGGCCAAAAAGGCGCCGAACACGATCAGCACGACGCCGAACTTGATCCAGCTGCCGCCGGCCACCAACATGCCGACGCCGATGAGCGCGGCAATCGCGGCGGCGACGTACAGGGAGCCACGGCGCCTGGGCGAGGCGACCAGGCGCGCAAAGTCGGTGACCAGGTCGTTTTCGTACTGGTACTCGTTGAGGTACAGGATGCCGTCGTCGGCCGCGGCCTGCTCCTCGAGCGCGACCTCGACCTGGTCGGCTGCTTCGGAGGGAACGAGGTTGCTCTCTGCGTCTGCCATGCTCTTTAGACTCCTATCGCGGCGGGCTCGCCGTACGGGTTATTATGAATGCAGTATGCCGTGCGACCGCATGGCCGTCGCGGCAACAAATCTCAGTATACCCGGGGGAGCACCCATGGAATCGTTGTACCGAAAGTATCGCCCGCTCACCTTTGACTCCGTGGTGGGCCAGCAGCATATCGTCTCGACGCTCGAGCACGCCATCACCGAGGGGCGCCTGTCCCACGCGTACCTGTTCTGCGGACCGCGCGGCACGGGCAAGACCACCATGGCGCGCATTCTGGCCAAGGCGCTGCTGTGCCGCAATGCCGAGGCGGCGCGCGCCGAGGGTGCAAGCGGCTGCATGCCCGACGGTACTTGCGAGGAGTGCGAGCTCATTGCCGAGGGTAACCACCCCGATGTCTACGAGCTCGATGCCGCCTCCCGCACGGGCGTGGACAATGTGCGCGAGGAGATCATCAACTCCGTCAACTTTGCCCCGGTGCGCGGCAAGTACAAGATCTATATCATCGACGAGGTCCACATGCTCACGACGGCGGCGTTCAACGCGCTGCTCAAGACGCTTGAGGAGCCGCCGGCGCACGTGATCTTTGTGCTGTGCACCACCGACCCGCAAAAGATTCTGGAGACCATTCTCTCACGCTGCCAGCGCTTCGATTTCCACCGTATCGGCAACGAGGATATTGAGCATCGCCTGGCATACGTGTGCGAGCAGGAGGGCTTCGATTACGACGACGAGGCGCTGGCTATCGTGGCGCGCCATGCCAAGGGCGGCATGCGCGACGCGTTGTCCACGCTGGAGCAACTGAGCGTCTTTGGCAACGGTTCTGTGCATGCGGACGACGCCCGCTCGCTTTTAGGCGAGGTTTCGGACCAGATCCTGGGCGAGTTTGCCCGCGCCATCGCCGAGCGTGATGTCGCCGAGCTCTATGGACTGATCCGTGCGCAGGTCGAGGAAGGAAACGACCTGCTGGAGCTGACGCGCGACCTGGTGGCGCACGTGCGCGACGTGTATGTTGCCTGCGTTGCCGGTGCCCGTGCCGAGTTGTTTGAGGGCGGTGCTGAGCAGGCCGAGGCGCTTGCTGCCGAGGCCGTCGCCTTTGGCGAGCATCCTGCCGACCGCCTGGCCCGTGTGCTGACAGTGCTCGACGATACCGCATTGGAGATGAGGGGCGCGAGCGACGTGCGCCTGGTGCTCGAGATTGCCTGCACGCGCCTGGCGCGTCCCGAGGCTGATTTAACGATTGAGGCATTGGCCGAGCGCGTGGCGCGTCTGGAGGCCATGGTTGCCAACGGCGCCGTGCCGGCGAGCGTGGCTGCTGCTCAGGCCGCCGCGCCTGCAGCATCCGTACCCGCTGCTGCCCAGCAGCCGACGCTCATTTCGGGCGCTCGTGCTGCCGCTCCGGCGGCATCCGCTGCCCCCGCTGCTACGTCCGCGCGCCAGGGCGGTATGCCTTGGGACCGTGGTACTGCCGCTCCGGCGGCTCAGCCTGCGCCCCGTTCTGCGTCCGTGTCAGCCTCCAAGCCTGCAGCGCCTGCGCCTCAGCCCGTTGCAGCCCCCGCGCCTGCCACCGCTCCGGCACCTAAGCCCCAGTCCAACAATGCCGCCCAGGTTGCCGCCGCCGGTGCTGCCGAGACGCCCGCGGTCGAGGATGCCGGAGAGCTGCAGCGCAAATGGGCCGAGGTTGTCGAGCGTGTCAAGGCGCGTCAGGCTTCCTACGCAGGGCTTTTGCTCAACGCCCGCGCCACGGCCGACGACGGCTCCAAGCTCACGGTCTCGTTCCCCGCGGGTTCGACTTTTGCCATTAAGATGCTCGGTCGCGCCGATACGCAGTCGGTGGTCCTGCCGACGGTCTGCGCGGTCTTCGGTCGTCGTACCGTCGACTATGTCCTGGATGGGGGTGGCACGCCGGCTCCTCAACATGAGGAGCATTCTCCATCTGCACGGGCTGCGGTATCTGCGGACCTGCAACCCGTGTCCTCGGTGCCCCCTGCATCCTCGAGCGCCAGCGCGACGCAGCCAAAAGCGGCGCCGGTAGCGGCACCGACCCCGTCGGCGCCTGAACCCGCTGCGCCCAAACCGGCTGCTCCGATCCCCGCGCCCAAGTCCGCTGCCGCGCCTGCGCCCAAGTCATCCGACCTGGCCAAGGCCCCTTGGCTGCGCTCCGACAACCCTGCCGGTGCTCCTGCCACGGGCAAGCTCCCGACCGAGCCCGCGCCCCGAGCGCCCGAGCGCGCGTCCGTCCCCATGGCTCAGCCGCCTGCGCAGGCTGCGCCATGGGAATCCGAGCAGGTGCCCTACGACGATGCTATGGTCGGTGGTTTTGCTGCCGATGCCGGCGGGGACGATCTGCCCCCGTTCGACGTGCCGGGTGCGGCGTCCGCGACCAAGGCCGCTGCTGTGGCACCCGCAGCCTCTGCAAACGACGACGTCCCCGCCGCTCCCTGGGAATCCAATCCCGGTGCTGGCAGCCCCTTCGGCCATCAGGGCGCAGCCCCGAGCATCCCGCAGACCGAGGACGAGGCCAAGGCCCTCATCCGCAGCGTCTTTGGCCAGGCCACCATCTTCAAGCCGGTGGAGTAGCTGCGCAGGCGGGTATACTGCTCAAGAAGAGGCCCCCTTGTCCGGGCGCATCTGTATTTCGGACATGTGTAGTGTGGTGCCGCGTATGTCGCATTTGAGCAGACAGGTGCGTGACGGTCGGCCTAGGATGCTGAGGTCGATACGATACGTCGCATGGCTGTCCGTGTACTCGACTTGCTCGGCGTTGACGGTTGCTCCGATTGTCAAGAAAGCGCCTAGTTCGGCATCGACAATCTTGGAGTCCTTTATCTTGACCTTGAACTCTTGATAGAGGGACGGGCTGTTGTAGTAGACGGTTCGGGTTCCGTCGGTGCACTCATCGGTCGTCTCCCATTTGACGACGGGCTGGTCCGAGCTGGCTATCAGCAGTTCTGTTCCAAAAGCTATGGCATGGGTGATGACAACCAGCAATGCCCAGCCGACAAAGAGATAGAGAACCACATATGCAACGGGGTGTTTTGAGCGGATGTTTTGGAGCGCGTTGGGGGCATTCATGGGGCACCTCCAAATTACTATCTATGGCAATCAAATTATTCCCTGCCGCCATGTGCGCCGCCTCGAGCAGCGGTTCGGCATTTAGCTATTTAGTGGCGCACATGAAATGCCGGATTCGGCTCTACTAGATTGAGTGTGCGATATTATGCAACCTTGCATAATTCGACCTTGCATAATCTTTGAGTGCGGTTTGTATTGGAGGACATGTATATCGACTGAGGTAACACGTCCGCCCCGCTCTCTCGCCTCGCGCCGTGGTACGATTTTTGAGTTTGAAAGTCCCGCCGTGCTCCGGCTGCCCTTGCAGCTCGGCGTGCGGCCGCACGTAAAGGAGCCATCATGGCCGGTATGAACATGCAGCAGATGATGAAGCAGGCTCGCAAGATGCAGGAGCAGCTTGCCGCCGCGCAGGAGAACCTCAAGTCCCAGACCGTCGACGCCTCTGCCGGCGGCGGCATGGTCAAGGTGACCGTTAACGGCGAGATGGAGCTCGTCAACCTCACCATCGATCCCGATGCCCTCGATCCCGAGGACGTCGATATGCTGCAGGACATGATCATGGCTGCCGTCAACGAGGCCGTCCGCGGCGTCAACGAGCTCGCCAACAAGCAGATGGGCGCCATCACCGGCGGCCTCAACATCCCGGGCATGCCGTTCTAAGACACACATATATATGAGTGCCAACCACAGTCTGCAAAAACTGCTCGATGAGATGGGCCGTCTGCCGGGCATTGGCCCCAAGTCGGCCCAGCGCATCGCCTATTACCTGTTGGAGGCCGATGCCGAGGAGGCCCGCCGCCTGGCCGAGGCCATCCTGGAGGTCAAGCAGGAGGTCCACTTTTGCAGCCGCTGCTTTAACTACGCCACGGCCGACGAGTGCTCCATCTGCCAGGACTCGATGCGCGATACCACTCGCATTTGCGTGGTGGGCGAGCCGCGTGACGTCCAGGCGATCGAGCGCACGGGCAGCTACCACGGCCTCTACCACGTATTGGGCGGCGTGATCAGCCCCATGGACAAGATTGGTCCCGAGCAGTTGCACATCCGCGAGCTGCTGGCGCGTCTGGGCCGCGAGGACATCCATGAGGTCATCATCGCCACCAACCCCAACATCGAGGGCGAGACCACGGCGAGCTATCTGGCCCGTACCATCAAGCCGTTGGGCGTCGAGGTGTCGCGTCTGGCAAGCGGCCTTCCCGTGGGCGGCGACTTGGAGTATGCCGACGAGCTTACGCTTGGCCGCGCCATAGAGGCCCGTCGCGCGATTTAGGTGGCGAGCCTGCTCCTGCTGTATGTTTTCCTCGCGACTCACGGGGTGGTCATAATTTCCCCGTGCGACTGTGAGTTTGTTGTGCAACAAAGATGCTTCGTATCCGCTTATCGCATGGATGCTTCCGCTCGCATCCTTAATTTGCCCATTCGTTGCGCAACCTTTTGGGTTCGCTGATACACTCAAACATGGATTTGAATGAATGCGCCGCTTCTGAGCGGCGTGTTTTTCTTGGAGGAGAACGCATGCGGCCCGGTGGCACTCAGACAAAGCGCGGCGCCGCGGTGCGCATGCGACGCCGACTGGGCTTGGCGCCGCGGGCGTACGCACTGCTATCGTGCTCGCTGGTGCTGGTCATAGCTGGCGTTTCTGCCTATGGCATGACCGTGCCGTCCATGATGCAGGCGCATGCCGCACGCGAACCGCGCGTGGGGCATGAGGTCAAAAGCGATCTGGGCACCACGACTGGATATGCTTGGGCAAGTGTGGTCGGGCATATTGTGTTTGGCACCGACGATGCGGACGGCGCCGAGGCCCCGGACAACGAAGTCACGCTTGCCAATGGCAAAACCATCGTGCTCACCAACACCAAGATCATCGATCGATTGTCCAACAAT
>CABQXG010000064.1 GCA_902468045.1 uncultured Collinsella sp. | reverse complement strand
GTGGGAGAACGCCGGCAACCCGGCAGCCCTCGATGCTGCGCCGCCGCAGGGCATCGACGAGGTCGTGGCGGACCGTCGCGGCTGCACGCTATTGGTGCGCAACGCGCTCTTCCGCCGCGTGACCCTTGCCGCCCGCGAGCACGTTCGCGACTTGGGCGAGCTCGACGACGACTGGGGCATGAGCGAAATCCGCTGGCAAAAGGCGCTCGACGCTTACCACGAGCAGCACGAGGAGATCATCACCGACGGAGATGCCCGCAGCGCCGCAATGTTTTCCATCGATGAGTCCGACGAGAAGACCGCGCACGTATGGCACGTGCACCAGATCTTTGCCGACGAGGATGGCGACCACGACTTTGGCATCATGGGCGATGTCGATCTGGACGCCACGCAAGACGGCGGCGAGGTCATCTTCAAAAACTACCGCGTCGGCTTTATCGAGGACCTGCTCGAGGACTAGCCGAACATACTGGAACGAAACGAAGCGGGGCCGTTGGCAATATCGCCAGCGGCCCCGCTTTTGCACTATACGCTATGCCCTACTCGGCATCATCGACCTCATACGAATCCGCCTCGGCTGGCTCATCGTTTGTCTCTGTCGCAGCCCCGCGTGCCTCGTCAAACGCCGCCTTCATGGTCTTGTTGCCCCACGTGAGCTTGCGAATGGTAAGATCGTCGGCCTTCTTGTTGGCCAGGCGCAGATTGTTCTCGGAGGACAGCAACGCCTCCTTGGTTTTCTGCAGGTGGCTAATCGTCTTGTCGATCTCATCGATCGCCGTTTGGAACTTGCGGCTCGCGATCTCGTAGTTGCGACCGAAATCATTCTTGAACTTTTCCATCTTGGCTTCGAAGTTCGTGACGTCGATATTCTGCTGTTTGTACTCCGCCAGCTCCTGCTTATAGCGCAGCGAACCCATGGCGGCGTTGCGAAGAAGCGTGATCATGGGAATAAAGAACTGTGGGCGAATCACGTACATCTTCTCGTAGCGATAGCTCACGTCCACGATGCCGGCGTTGTAAAGCTCGCTCTCGGGTTCGAGCAACGTGCAGAGCACCGCGTACTCACAGCCTTTCTGGCGACGATCGTGATCGAGTTTCTTAAAGAAGTCCTCGTTTTTATGTTTGGTCGCGGTCTCGTCGTTCTCGTTTTTCATCTCGAACATAATCGAAATGACCTCGTTACCGCTTGCGTCGCACTCGCGGAAGATAAAGTCGCCCTTGGTGCCCTCGGACGCATCGTTATCCTTCTCGAAGTACGCGTTAGGAAACGCCGTCATGCGCAGACGGTTAAACTCGGTCTCGCAGTGCTGCTCGAGCGACTCGCCCACCATCTTGGTGGACAGGCGGACCTTCATGTCCTTAAGGCGCTCGATCTCTTCGTCCTTGTAGCGAATCAGGTCATCGCTCGCACGCTTGGCCTGCGCAAGCTCGAGCTCGTGTGCCGCCTTGGCCTGTTCCTCGCGAGAATCGCGCACAGCCAGCTCGCTCGTCAGTTTGGCACGTGCCTCATCGCGCTCTCGCTCCGCCGCGGCGACCGCCTCTGACAGGTTCATTTTTGCCATCAGTTCCTGCTCGCGCAGCTGGGCACGCAGGCCCTCGGCCTCTTGCTCGGACTGAGCCTTTGCGGCGGAAAACTTCTCCTGCGCCTTCGCGCGATAGTCAGTAAGCGCGCGCTCGGCCTCGCTGCGAGCGGCATCGAGCTCACGCTGCGACTCTGCCGCGGCAGCGGCAAGCGCCATCTCCTGGGCTTTGTCCGCCGCGGCGAGCCTGGCCTGCAGCTCAGCAATCTGAGCGTCGCGCGCAGCTAAATCGTTTTGAGCAGCGTTGCGCGCCGCCGACTCGGCAAGCTTTGCTTCGTCATCTTTGCGCCCAAGCTGCGCACGCAGGCTATCAATCTCACGCTGGAGTTCGGCATTTTCCTTTTGAGCATTGGCTCGTGCCTCTACCGCCGCGCGCTGGCTTGCACTCTCGCGCTCTGCGGCAGCGCCCTCGAGCTTAGCGCGCAGCTCGGCAAGCTCAGCATCGCGCTTGGCAACCTCTTGCGCCAGTTTCTGATCCGCAGTGTTCTTCTGCTCGACAAGCTGAGCGTTGCGCTGAGACTCTGCCTTTTGCAAGGCAGCCGTCGAACGCGAGCGCTCAAGCTCCAGCGCTTGCTCGCCCTCGCGCTGGACTGCCTTCACACGCTCGTCCAGGTCGCGCGAAAACTCGGCATCGCGTACTTGCTTGACGATATCCGCATAGCCGGACGCATCGACCTTAAAAACTTCGCCGCAATGCGGGCACTTAATCTCGTTCATAGCAGCTCCTCGATGGACGCAAATTTCGACCGCCTACACTCTACCGCGCCGCACGGACAAAAAAGGCGCCGCCGCCATAATGGCAACGGCGCCAGAACCACCACAAAGGTGCCTGTCCCCTTTGTGGTGGTTTGAGTGACAGTTTGAAAATTACAGTCCAAAATAGCCGAGGATTTGATCACGACTTACGGGCTTGTAGTCATTGGCGTCGAGGCCCACATCGTAGCGGTAAATGGGGCGCTCGCGATCGCGGTTGCGTGCGTTGGTGCGGTCACCCCTGCTGTGGATATGCCCATGCAGCATAATGGCGCCACGTGCCTTGCCGTTCCAGCTGAGCATGGGGTAGTGGCTCATCACCAGACGATGACCCTTGGCATAGCCGGGAGCAATCTCCAGGTAATCGCGCACGTCTTCCCAAATTTGCGGGGCGTCGGGATCTTCCCAGTCGCCGTCATGGTTACCGCGGATGAGCGTCGCATTCTTGCATTCGATACGCTCGCGCAGGCGCACCGCCTCCGCCATGGGCAAGCGATACGTAAAGTCTCCCAGGATATAGAGGCGGTCGTCCGCAGCCACGCACTCATTGATGGCATCGATGACCTTGCGGTTCATCTCCTCGACCGAATCAAACGGTCGATCCATGTCGTGCAAGATATTCGTATCGCCCAGGTGCAGGTCGGCGGTAAACCACATCATCGTCTATGCCCTCATTTCGCAATGCATCCAACTCGTGCTAAGTATACAGACACAGCGATGCGGCGGTTAGCCAAAGAGCCCGCCGAACAGTCCGCGGCGGCACTCGTCCTTTTTATTCGAACCTTTGCCCTGGGCGTTCTTATCCTTTTGCTTTTTGCGATCCTGCTCCAGCTCATCGTCATCGAGTAGCATATCCCACTCAAACGGATCATCCGTCAAATCGAACAGGTCATCGTCGTCAAGCATGGCAGCCTCCCTTACCGATTAGCGGGCATCCACCACATAGAGGCCAACGCGCACCTGGTGCCACGGGCTGCGCTCGGGGGCAACCTGTTGCACGCGGGCCTCAAACACGTCCTCGTGGCCGTAATACATCATCAAGGACAGTGGACCGACCTCGTTTCCCGGAACGTAGCCAAGTTTGGTCTTGCCATAGTAGATCGCAACTGCCTCGGGATCATGGGGATTATCGCGCTCGGCACACAGTGTCAGTTTATCGCCCGCTTTAAGATCGCCTAGGACCAAAGCGCCGTCGGCATATTGAAATCCTGCGATATGAAACGACAGAAGAACACGCGAAGGCTCGTACATAGCAGCTCCTCTAACGGCCGGATAAACCGGTGTGTAACCTTATTGAGAAGTCTACGGTCCCGTGCGGACACAAATACATCCTGTCTGCGTCCTTCAATCGTTTGCCTCAACGCTTGCGCGACAGAACGCTTGCAGATAAGATAGGAACACGGATGGCACCCGTTGCCGCGGGTCTTGCCAACTCCGATACACGTTTTCATCGTGAGAAGTGGCCGTCTTCGCTTACGCGGGGGCGGCTATTTCATTCGGCCGATAAACAGACCGAGTTCGATAGCCGCAATCAACAACGCCAATAACGAAATAACATCGCTTACGTTCATACCAAATCCCTTCTAAAGGGAGTTGGCCCATCCGTGCTCCATAACAGTAGTCTAACGCAAAATGCAGGTAATAGGAACACTTGTTCGTATTACCTGCGCCCTTTTCTAATGCACAAACATGCGCACGAACTTGTGCTTCCAGCTTGCGTAGGGCGCATACCGAAACGGCACGTCCAGCCAAGTTGCCTTGTTCACGATACTCTTCTTGTGGCTAAACGTATCGAAGCTCTCGCGTCCATGGTACTGCCCCATACCGCTCGCGCCCATGCCGCCAAAGCCCATATGGCTCGTAGCCAAGTGCATGATCGTGTCGTTGACACAGCCACCGCCAAAGGGCACGTAACGCACGAAGCGCTGCTGAACTGCGCGGTCCTGACTAAAGATATACAGGGCCAGCGGCGTCGGACGATCCGTAATAAACGCTTCGGCCTCGTCTAGGCTCTCAAACGTCAGCACCGGCAAGATGGGACCGAAGATCTCCTCCTGCATCACGGCGTCATCGGGGGTCACGCCGTCTAGGATCGTCGGCTCAATCTTGAGCGACGACTCGCGCGCCGTGCCTCCCAGCACGACCTTATCGGGATCGATCAGCCCGCGCACGCGCGCAAAATGCTTAGCATTGACGATATGCCCGTAATCCTCGTTATCGAGCGGATGCTCGCCAAACATACGGCGGACCTCTTCCTTGATGAGGCCCAGCAGCTCGTCGTGCACGCGCGTATCGACCAGCAGGTAGTCGGGCGCCACGCAGGTCTGCCCTACGTTGAGCCATTTGCCAAAGGCGATACGCCGTGCCGCGACCTTCAAGTTTGCCGTCGCATCCACGATGCAGGGGCTCTTGCCGCCCAGCTCAAGCGTCACGGGCGTGAGGTTTTTACTCGCGCGCTCCATGACGAGCTTGCCGACCGGAACGCTACCGGTAAAGAAGATCTTGTCCCAGCACTCATCGAGCAACGCTTCGTTCTCGGCGCGCCCGCCCTCGACAACCGTCACCAGGCGCGGATCAAATGCCTCTTCATAGATTTGCTTGAGCACCGCGCTCGATGCCGGAGCATAGGCACTCGGCTTGATGACCACGGTATTGCCCGCGGCAAGGGCGCCGGCGAGCGGCTCGAGTGTTAGCAAAAACGGGTAGTTCCACGGAGCCATGATGAGCGTGACGCCATAGGGCACGGCTTGCGTTTTGCACGCGCTCACGGCGTTGGCAAGGTCACACGGACGCAGGCGCGGACGACTCATCGAGCCACGTGAGCGATCTGATGACGAATCTCGGAAAGCGACGTGCCGATCTCGCACATATATGCCTCGTCATGCGACTTTCCCAAATCGGTCTTGAGTGCATGGGCGATATCGGCCTCGTGCGCCCGTACCGCATCGCGTAAACTCACGAGCGCGCGACGTCGGGCATCAACATCAAACGTAGCGTGCGTTTTAAAGTAAGTGCGCTGATCGCCGACGATGCGCGCAATTTCCTCGGTGTTCATGGCACCCTCCTAGTTCTCGTCCTCAAACATACCACCCGCGACGACCTCGTACATACGCTCGAGCTCCAAGCGGTCCATCAAAAGCGGAACGGGGTACAGCGGATTGGCCTCGGCATCGGCATGCGCCGCCATCTCGGGAATGTCGGAGCGGCGAATGCCCGAGACATATTTGGGGATTCCCAGGATCTCGTTCATGCGGTCGACCCAATCGATAAAGGCCTCGGCCGCAAGACTATCCTGCGCGGTAGCCGGCGCAATGCCCGCCATGCGAGCAAGATCGGCAAGCTTGGGGGCGGCGGCGTCACCATAAGCGCGAAGCATGTGCGGCAGGATGATCGCGTTGGCCAAACCGTGCGGAATTCCGTATCGGCCGCCCAGACTGTGCGCGATGGCATGCACATATCCGACATAGGAGCGGGTAAACGCAACGCCCGCCTTATACGCCGCCGAAAGCATATTGCGACGAGCGCGCATGTCGTCACCATGCTCATAGGCCTCGAGCAAATTGTCGTGGATAAGCTGCACCGCCTGTCGCGCCATCTTGCGCGTATAGGGCGTGGTGCTTCGCCCGATAAAGGCCTCAACGGCATGCGTCAGGGCGTCCATGCCCGTCTGCCCCGTAATGGAAGCGGGCAAGCCGCACGTAAACTCGGGGTCGTGGACTGCAAAACGCGGGATGAGCACAAAGTCGTTAATGGGGTATTTGTAGTGCGTCCCGTCATCGGTAATTACCGCCGCAAGCGTGACTTCGCTTCCCGTACCGGCGGTAGTGGGAACGGCGATGAGCAGCGGCAGGCGACGATGAATCCGCAGCAGGCCACGCATCTTGTTGATGGGCTTGTTTGGCTGCGCAATGCGTGCGCCCACGCCCTTGGCACAGTCCATGGCCGAGCCACCGCCAAAGCCGATAATGGCCTGGCAGGCGCTCTCTCGATACAGGGACGCCGCTTCTTCCACGTTTGAAACCGTGGGGTTTGCACGCGTTTCGGCATAGACCGTAACGCCAATCCCCCTGCATGCGAGCGCCGTCTCGAGCGGTGCCGTGAGCCCCAGACGGGCAATGCCGGGATCCGTCACGATAAGGACCTTCTGGATCGAGCGCTTTTGAAGCACCGCGGGCACATCCTCGGCATGCTCTAAAATGCGCGGCTCGGTATAGGGCAGGATCGGCAATGCAATGCGAAAAACCGTCTGATATGTTCGGCACCAGGCACGACGGGCTAGATGCATAAAGGAAACTCCTTCATTTGTTGATAGGTCAACATTTGCTCGCCCGATTGTACTCAGCGGCGGTCAAAGACGGCCTGCCAATCGTTAATCAATCAACATCTTCATATCTCAAAATTGTTTTATTAAAAATCATTCCTAATAGGCTTCACATTTGGTTGCATTTATGGATAATAGAACTCGTCAAGACGCACGTCCGGAGAGGGCCCTTACGGGACCGGACGAGCGCACAATCGCCATCGATCGAAAGGATCGAATCATGAAGTTTGTTTGCCCCGTTTGCGGTTATGTGGAAGAGTTCGACGGCGACCAGCTGCCCGAGGATTTTAAGTGCCCCCAGTGCGGCGTTCCCGGTTCTCGTTTCCTGAAGCAGGAGGAGGGTCAGCTCGAGTGGGCTGCCGCGCACGTCGT
>CABQXG010000063.1 GCA_902468045.1 uncultured Collinsella sp. | reverse complement strand
AGGCCTTTCTTTTTTCAGGCCCAGCGCATGGAATTCGAACCCGCCAGCACGTCTGTCACAAAGGCCGTGGTCAAAAAATGGCAAAAATGAGTACTGCTACTTTGTTTGCAACATATAAAAAGACAATACTTGCTTAAGTTACGCAACATATGTCCATTATAAGGACTAACAGTTGGATCAAAATCGTGCTTTCATCGCCATTTCGACTTGCTATCTGGCCTTATTAGTCCAAAATTGCTGCTACCAAATCGGTAACAGTACTCATATTTGATGTTTTTTGACCAGCAGGTCTCCCTGCCTTAGCAAATCTAAGGCAAAACGGGCTCCAGACCGCTGAATCATGCCGCATAGGACACGCCCACAGTCCGGAACCCGGTCCAAATTGAGTTATTGCGCTGCGTTAGCCCAAGACACCCGACAGGATCTCGATCAGGCTGTCCACGTCGGCTTCTTCGCAGACAAGTGGTGGCAAGAAACGCAGCGTATGAGCACCCGTAGCGTTAATCACGGCACCGGCGGCCAGCGCGCCGGCCACAACGTCGTGTGCATCACCCGCAGTATCGTCCAGATCGCAGCCGAGCATCAGGCCACGGCCACGAACCTCTACCACATGCGGAAGCTTAGCCAGCGCCTGCTCCATATAGACACCCACCTTGGCAGCATGCTCGGCATAATCGCCACGCACAAGCGCGGAGAGCGTCGCGGCACACGCCGCGATGGCCAAGCAGCTACCGCCAAAAGTCGAGCCGTGGTCGCCCGGCTTAAACACGTCGGCAATCTCCTTCTTTGCCACGACGGCACCCATGGGCACGCCGTCGGCAATGCCCTTGGCAAGGCTCATGATGTCGGGCTCCACGCCATAGGTCTGGAACGCAAACGGCTTACCCGTGCGGAAGATACCGCACTGGACCTCGTCGGCGATAAGCACGGCACCCACCTCGTGCGCCAAGTCGCGCGCCGTAGCCATAAACTCCTCGGTCATGGGGTGCACGCCACTCTCACCCTGGATCGGCTCGAGCATCACGGCACAAATCTCGCTCCCCAGCTGCTTAAAGATTGCACGCAGTTCATCGACATCGTTGGGCGTGCAGGCCACAAAGCCACCCGGCAGCGGGCGGAAGCTGTCCTGCAGCCAATCCTGCATGGTGGCGGCAATGGTCTCGAGCGTACGGCCGTGGAAGCCGCCGCGCATGCACACGATGGTGTTGCCGCCATTACCGGCACGCTTGGCGTACAGGCGCGCGAGCTTCATCGAGCCCTCGTTGGCCTCGGCGCCAGAGTTGGCAAAGAAGGTCTCCCAAACCTGCTCATCCGCAGCCGGGGCACCAAGTGCAGCTGCCGTGGTCTCATCGCCGGCGACAATGGCATCGGCAAGCACGCGCGCACCATCTACGTCGTCGTTAGCAAGCTTGGACAGCAGCGCCGCGACCTGTCCGCGCTGCTCGATGTAGAAGTAATTGGAGACATGCATGAGCTTTTTGGTCTGTGCCTCGAGCGCCGAGAGCACAGCCGGGTCGCCATGACCTAGGCTGCACACGCCGATGCCGGCAAGAAAGTCGAGGTACTCACGGCCATCGTCGCCGGTGAGCTTCATGCCGTGACCCTCGACAAACTCGACCGGAGAGCGGCCAAAGGTATGCATAACGTAATGGGATTCAAGCGATTGCTGAGCTGCAAGTGACATGGGATGCCTTTCGTTGGGCGCCAGACGGCGCGGGGCTATGGGTGCAGGAATGGGGCGGCTGCGGGTCAGCTAGACCGTCTGAAGCTTCTCGACCTCGTCAAGGTTCTCGGTCAGACGCGCAGCAAACGTCGAAAGCGGATGCGGATGCGTATCGAACTCGTAAGCCGTCTCGGTGGAATGGATCACGGTGCCGACGCCGGCATCGGTCAGCAGCTCCAGGAGCAGCGAATGCGGCGTCGTGCCATTGATGATGTGGGCACGAAATACGCCGCCAGTAAGCGCATCGACGGCCGCACGCAGCTTGGGAATCATGCCCTTATCGACCTCGCCGCCGTAGAGCATTTCGTTAACCTCGTCGAGCGTTAGGTTGGAGATAAGCGAGTCCTTGTCGCTAAAGTCCTTGTACAGACCATCGACATCGGTCAAAAAGATTGCCTTATGCGCGTGGAGCGCCGCGGCAACGGCACCGGCGGCGGTATCGGCGTTGATGTTGAAGAAACCGCCGTCCTCCCCCGCCGCGACGGTAGCGATGACGGGGATGTACTCGCTATCGAGTAAGCGCTCGATATAGTCGGTGTTGACGTGCGTCACTTTGCCCACGCGACCGAGCTCGGGGTCGAGCGGCTCGGCGATGAGCGTGCCGGCATCGCTGCCCGACACGCCCACGGCCAGGTTGCCGTGGTGGTTGATGGCAGCAACCAGCTCCTGGTTAACCTTGCCGCCCAGCACGCACGATATCCATAGTCGCCGGCGTGGTCACGCGCTGGCCGTTCTTAAACTCGACGGGAATATCGTAATGGCTCAGCGCCTCGTTGATAGCCTTGCCGCCGCCGTGCACGATAACGGGGCGCATGCCGATGATCTTGAGCAAAACGATGTCGCTCATCACGTCGCGGCGCAGCTGCTCATCAACCATGGCGGCTCCGCCATATTTGATAACAACCGTCTTGCCGGTCAGGTTCTTAATCCACGGCAGCGCTTCGAACAGCAGCTGCGCGGTTGCTTCGTTGGATTCGCTCGAACGACAATCGCGTGCGAATTTCATAATCTGCCTCGTCTTTCGTATCGTTATCGCGCCGTGCTCCGCTGTCCGCAATCGCGGCAAGATGCGCAGCGTGCCCGGAATCTAGGAACGGTAGTCGCCGTTGATGGAGATGTACTCATGCGTGAGGTCGCAGGTCCACACAGTCGTTGCCGCGTCGCCTGCGCCCAGGTCGGCCGAGATCACGATCTCGGGCGCCTCGAAACGTCGCAGAGCCTCGTCCTCGTCAAAGGGAACAGTCAGACCGTCGTGACAGACAGGCATGCCCATCATGTCAATGGAAACGTCTTCCTGATTAAACTTCACGCCGCACTTACCGAGTGCCATAGCAACACGGCCCCAGTTGCAGTCGTGGCCGGCGATGCAGGTCTTAACGAGCGGCGAGTTGGCAACGGCACGGGCGGCGATATCGGCCTCCTCGTCGTTCACGGCGCCGGTAACGTTGACCGTAACAAGCTTGGATGCGCCCTCACCATCGGTGGCGATATTGCGCGCCAGGCTCTCGCACACCTCGTGCACGGCAAATGCCAACTCGTCGAAGGCATCGGAGCCCTCGACGATAGGCTCGGCATCTGCGGCAGCGGCGCCGGAGGCAAGCATGATGCAGGTGTCGTTGGTCGAGGTGTCGGAATCGACCGTTACCTTGTTAAAGGTCTGCTTGACGGTCGAGAGCAGCAGGGCGTGGAGCGCCGCCGGCTCGACGGGGGCATCGGTAGTGATGACCGCGATCATGGTGGCCATGTTGGGCATGATCATGCCCGAGCCCTTGCACATACCGCCCACCGTATAGGCATTGCCTGTGTGTCCCGCAGCCTCGCTGACGTAGGACACGGCGTACTCCTTGGAGTGCGTGTCGGTCGTCATGATGGCGCGAGCGGCATCGGCGCCACCGTGGGCGGAAAGTACCTCGTAGGCAGCAGGAATGGCGGTCTCAAACGTGTCGATCGGCAGAATCTGGCCAATCACACCCGTGGAGGCAACCAGAATCTGCTGGGGCTCGCAGCCGATGACCTGCGATGCGATGCTGCATGTCTCGCGCGCGCATGCAAGGCCGGTCTCACCCGTGGCGGCGTTGGCATTGCCAGAGTTGATTGAAACACCGGCGATAATGCCATAGCCCTTGTCCGCACCGCCCAGGTTGGCACGGCTCACCTGCACGGGCGCCGCACAAAAGCGGTTGGTCGTAAACACGCCGGCGCCGGGACAGGGTTTATCAGGCACGACGAGCGCGTAATCCAGACGCTCGGGGTTCTTGCGGAACCCAGCGTGGATGCCTGCAGCCTTAAAACCAGCCGCAGCCGTAACGCCGCCCTCGACGGCGCGAATCTTGATATCAATCAGGTCGGTGTTCATCGTCCCTACGACTCCTTATATCAAACAAAAAAGCGGGCATCGGCTGGCACGCCATACCGGTCGCAACTACTAGACCAGCTTAAAAGTGGCGCCCAACTCGATACCCGACTACCAAATCGCTAACAATCGAATGTGCTACACCGGGCACGCCACTGTGAGCAAGCCTCGTCGCTCGTCAAAGCCAAAAACGATGTTGGCGCACTGGACCGCCTGGCCCGCAGCACCCTTGCACAAATTGTCGATGGCGCCCGTCGCCACCAGCACGCCTGCGCGCTTGTTGAGCGCGAGGCCAATCTGGGCGGCGTTGGTGCCGACGACCGAAGCCGTCTTGGGCTGCTGGTCGGCGTCGAGCACGCGCACAAAGGTGCGACCGGCATAGAACTGCTTGTAATAGTCGACGACATCCTCAAGAGCCAGGGAGTCGATGGCCTGCGGCGTGAGCGGCAGCGTCACCGTGGAGAGCAGGCCACGCTTGAGCGGTGCCAGATGCGGGGTAAAGACGATGCGATCGGTCAGGCCAAGGATTTGCTCAATCTCGGGCGTATGACGATGCTTGCCTACGCCATAGGCCTCCAAGTTCTCGTCGGCGCTGCAAAAATGCGTACGAGCGTTGCAGGACTTGCCGGCACCCGTTACACCGCTGATGGCATCGACAATCACGGGACCGTTCTCGGCCACCCAGCCCGCACGCACGGCAGGAGCGGCAGCAAGGCTCGTTGCGGTGGGATAGCAACCGGCGCAGGCGACCAGCACGGGTTTGCCGTCGGCATGGCTGGAAGCAGCGGTCTCTAAGTCCTGGCAGAACAGCTCGGGGAGGCCGAAAGCACGCGTCTTGAGCAGCTCGGGGCTCGTATGCGCGGCGGCATACCACGCCTCGAACACGGCCGGATCGCTCAGACGGTAGTCGGCAGACAAATCGAAGCAGGAAACGCCTGCGGCAAGCAGCGCGGGCACCTGTGCCATGGCAGCCGTGTGCGGCACGGCAAGAAAAACCGCATCGCAGCTCTTAAGCTCGGGGGCGTCATGCGTGGTGAAAACCAGATCGCTCACGCCAGCAAAGCTCGGATACACCGCGGACAGCGGCTGGCCGGCATCGGCGTTGGACGTAATGGCAACAAGTTCAAACTCGGGATGGCCGAGCACGAGGCGAATGAGCTCGGCTCCGGCATATCCAGCCGCGCCGACGATTCCAACCTTCAATGACATATCAGACTCCTTGTCTGCGATTTATGCACCGATGCGCATTTCGCAGTGGTCGTTATGAAGTGGGTTGAAACTTTAGCACCAAAAGATGCATGAACACGTAAATGGCTTGCATATTCATGCATTGAAACAATCCCGACACATTCGCTTGAAAGAATTGACAAATAAATGCGGGCCCCATATTACCCAGTGCGCCTTACGGTGACGTTGCAATGTGGGACCCGCTACATGCGAGAATTTGAATTGTCGAAGCTTGCTGGGAGACTCGTTTAGAGCTTGACCGGCACCCATTCGTCATGGTTGCAGATAAAAGCCTCGGGATCCTCGACGCTAAAGAAGACGAGCGTGGGATCGCCTGCGCCCTCGTAGTGCTCGCCTAGGCGCTCCAGGTGCCTCCAGCCTGCCTCGCGCATATCGGGAGCGGCCTGGTCATCCAGACCCGCATGCCCGCGCAAGATAAGCCAGCCATGGCCCGGCCACCAACTCGTGGCCTCAAAGCGTTGGTTTTGCAGCAGCTCCTGCCACACATCCTTGGTGCGCGCCGTCACAAACCACAGCTTACCGTCCTGGATCTGCGCAAACGAAAACGGACGCACATGCGGCTGCCCGTCCACGCTCGTCGCCAAGTACCACGCCGGCACCGACGTCAGATACTCCAACACCGTATTCAATCCGTCCATGTGTCCTCCTGTATTAGCCAGTTTGAGAGCCTGGTTTGTGTGAGCTAGAGCTCCAGGCGCTCCTCGCTGCCGTCGATATCACAGAAGCGGGCGGCAATGTTGCGGACCGAAAAGAAAGCAAGGCGGCCGTCGTTGGCACTCTCGTGCTCCTCGCCAATGCCCACCATGTGCTTAAAACCCGCTTGACGCACCTTGTCGCTCGCAACTGCGTCGTCCTCAAGTGCGGCTTCGCCGGTCAATACGATCCAACATTCCCCCGGCTTCCAGCCCGATACCTCAAACTTGGGATTCGCACTCAGCTCCGCCCACACGTCCTTGTCGCGCGACGTGCAAAACCACAACTTACCGTCATCGACCATGGCAAACGAAAACGGCCTCACGCGAGGCTGATGCCCGTCACTTGCATCGGTCGTGGCCAGATACCACGCCGGAATGCGCCTGAGATACGAACAGGCGCGCTCAAGCTGAGCCGTGCGGTCGTTGTCGGTCATAGGGACCCCTTTCTTGCGCCCGAATCGCGCCTAAACAAGTTGAAGATTGATGACGATGACGCAGATGAGCAGCAACGCCGTCACCACCGCCGCCAACGTATCGCCGCGGCCAAATGCAAGCGCATGCAGGCGCGTGCGGCCCTGCTCGCCGTGATAGCAGCGTGCATCCATGGCGGCAGACAGCGTCTCGGCATGGCGGAACACGCCCGTGAACAGCGGAATCGCCACACTGCCGAGCATACGCACGCCGCCGAGCGGACCGCCCGTCACGCGCGCGCCGCGGCTTGCCTGTGCATCGGCCGTCTGCTTCATCTCAGTGGCAAACTGCGGCATAAAGCGTAGCGCGATACCCATGATCATGCCGAGCTCGTGCGCAGGAAGTCCCACACGCGCAAACGGCGCGAGCAGGCGCTCAAAGCCCGCGGTGAGGTCGAGCGTCGGCGTGGTGAGTGTAATGGCGCTCATGCCGGCCATCATCAACGTCAGGCGGCACGCCATAAAGGCGGCAGAACGCAGTGAGCCCTCGCTTATCTGCAGAAAGCCGAGCTGACACAGGATGCGCCCACTCTGATCGGTAAACAAGTTGAGCACCGCG
>CABQXG010000062.1 GCA_902468045.1 uncultured Collinsella sp. | reverse complement strand
GACCGTTGACGGTGCCGGAGGTCGCGGCGGGGATGCCGTCGATGTTGCCGACGTTGAGGGACAGCGGGATCTCCGGGTAGAGGCGCTGGCCGGTGGCGGGAATGCGCAGCTTGCGGAGGTCTGCGGCGAACTTGCGGGAGAGCGCGAAACCGTTGATGTCGTAGTCGATAAGCGCGTCGGCCAGCGCGTCGATGTCGTCGACTGCGGATGCCGAGGCGGTTACGGCGTTGGCCCCTGCGGTGAGCGCGGTGTAGCCATCGAGCGCGGTGCCCGTCTTGGGGGACACGGCGTGGTAGACCACGTAGTCGAGCGCTCGGCCGATCGCGGCGGTCTGGTCGGCGATGATGTTGGTCACGATCTCAAGCTGGTTGTCCTCGTCGGCCCAGCGCAGCTCGTCGGAGACGCGTGTGGTCGTGACTACCTTCACGCGCTTTGCGACGATCGGCGTGGTGGAGACCTCGGAACCGCTCTTCTTCGCGCCCTCCGCAACTACCTCGGCCTCGGTTGTCGGGTTGAACACGATGTAGGTGGTGTCGGAGAACGTCTGCGGGGTGCTGGGGGACAGCGCCGCGATGGTGGAGGTGTCCTTTGCCTTGTTGATGATGGAGGTCACTACCTTGTGCGGGAGCTTGACCTTGCTGGTGTCGTTAGCCATTTCGGCTCCTTACTTGTCTCTAGTTGTTACCGAGGAGCTGGCGCGTGAAGTCGCGCAGCTCAGATTTGTCGCCGTCGCTCGGCTTCGGGAAGCTTCCTGGCTTCTCGACCTTGGGCGCGGGCGGCTTTTTGAACGCGGCGAGCATGTCGTCTGCCCACTTGGACATGCTTTCCTCGTCGTCGCCGACGATCAGGCTCGCCGGCACGCCCTTCTCCTGCGCGACCTTGGCCGCGATCTTCGACCGCTTCTCTTCCTTCTCCTTGTCGTCGAGCCTCTTCTTGAGGTCGGCGATCTGGTCTTCGGCGGTCTTGTTCGCGTTGTTGGCCTCCTCAAGCGCCGCTGCTGCGGTTCTGTTGGCCTTCGCCTTCTTCTCCCACTCGCGCGAGTGCTTCTTCTCGGCCTCGTACAGCGCCTTGTAGTCGACGTGCGGCTCCTGGTTGGCGCCATCTCCGCCTTCTGCTCCCGGCACTTGCGTGGGTTCGTTTGCTTCTGCCATGTCGCGTCCTTTCCCGTGCCGTGCGGCACGCCTGAGCTGCCGTGCGGCTGCTCAACGGTCATCAGTTGGGCCGTGCGGCCCGTCCGCGACAGTTTCTTATGAGCGTGAGATTCGGCATGAAAAAGGCCACCTGTAGGTGGCCCTTGCTGTTTTTTGCGGTTATAATCTGGTTAGCCAGCGGGTTGTTTGACTCACCTATAGAGACATGCAGCCGCTGGCTATTTCTTTATTCGCAGGAGTTTCCCATCGTGCCCGAGCATCCTGACCTCGCTGATGTGATAGCGGGCCATGTACTTGCTGATCCACTTTATCGCCTGCTCGTCCGTCACCTTTTCGTTCTCGCTCACGTCGACGACGGTGAGCTTCACGCCATTCTTGCCGGGTATTGACTTGATGTGAGACTTGAACGTGTTCTCAGACCCAGCTCCGTAGATCGTCTTGATTTCGATACCCGTTGATAAATCCGCTCGGCTAATCGTTGTCTTCCCATCGGAGTTCGGTGCTGTCAGATGCGATTCGTCTTCCCAGAACTCCGCCTTATAGCCAAGCGCGTTCAACTTCTCGGCGGTAATTCTTTCGCCGGGGTCTTTCTTCCAGCGCTTTAGCTTCTCGCCTTTCACGGCGGAGTCCGTAAACTCGATGCCGGAATGTTCTCCCGATGCGTACCACTTCGGATCGCGCAGTTCGATCTCCTCGACCATGCGCTTGTTCACGTACTTGTCGAAAGCCTTGTGGGCCTTGATGTACGCCTCTCGCTCCGCGTCGGGCATGGCGTCCCATTCCGCCCACAGCCCGTTGCGACCGCCCAATGTGTCAAGGCACTCGTTGAACCTGCCGTACATGCCGTCGGGGTCGTAGCCCTTGACCTTTGATCCCTTGCCGAAGCTCGGCACGACGCGGCAGTCGCACTTTGGGTGCGAGTGGCTTGCGGCCTCCTTTGTCTTGTAGTTGAAGCCGAATGAGGCAGAAACCGCACGTCTCGCCAGACGGCACGCGTGCGTACCTCGGTTTCGCCGGGTCTTTGGAGACGTTGTGCGCCACGCACATGTTCGCGGCCTTGCGGATCTCTGCGTCGAGGCGGCGAACGCACGCGGCAACGAACATGTCGGTGGCTCCCTGCTTCACCACGCTTGCCATGAACGCCTTCACCGAGCCGTACGTCGCCTGGGGGTCGCGCAGCGACTCGGCGACGGCGGCGTACTTTCCGGGCGCTTCCTGCGCCTTGCGCACGGCGTCGTAGAACTCGGCGGCGCGGCCAGCCGCAACGGTGTCGGCGTAGTAGCCGCAAGCCGTCTCGATCACCTCGTAGGCCGCCTCTCGCAGCGCCGCTATGTCGCCGTTCCCGCTCGCCTCCCAGTCGGCCACCAAGCGGGTGAGCGCGTCGCCGGCTTGGCGCTGCGCCATTCCAGATAGCGCGTTGATCTCGTCCGTAAGCTCGTTAAGCAGGCTGCGAGGTATCTCCGCCATCCTCGCCCTCCTTCGGCTCGAACAGCGAGGCCACGGCAGCGCTCGCCTGTGCCTTCTTGTTGTCGCTGTTGATGCGCTGGATCTGCTCGTCTGTGTAGTCGAGCATTTCGAGCATCACGTCGGAGTTGGCGAGCTTCGGCAGACCCTGCACCTGCTTCAACGCGGCGTCGGACAGGCTCACGATTGACGGGTAGGCCGGGGACATGAAGCGCGGGTTGAGGTTGTAGCCGGCATCGCGCTCGGTCTCGTAATCCGTGCCGTTCGCCACAGCGAGCGCCATGTAGGCCACGTTGCGCAAAGCGTTGCCATTCTCGCGGTTGAGGTTCTTCGCATCGATCACGAGCGGTTCGAGCGATGCAGCGATGGCATCCGAAGAGGATGGGTTGTCGTTGCTCACGCCGAAGAAAGACACCGGAACATTGGTGACCGCCGACATTTGGCATGCTAGCTGGCGCAGGTACTCGGTGAGCGGCGCCATCTGCAACTGGGCCGACTGCCACACGGTCGGCGAGTCTCCGTCAGGGTCTTTGGTGATCTCGTTGACCGCCCCCATCGACGCGTCGTACTTGTTCTGCCCGTTGATCATCTTCTTGTATGTGCCGAGCAGCCAGGTCTGCGGCAGCGTCGCGGCCTCAGACGCCACCTCCATGCGGGCGCGTTGGCGTATGGCGTCGTCTGTGATGCTCATGACCGAACGGCTGATGCGCGAGGAGCCGAACGGTCGCTCAAGCGTGGCATCGTAGGGCATAGGCTCCATGAGACAGCGACCCATGCCATGCTCCATGTAGTCGGCCACCCAGTGGCCGCTGCCGCGCGTAAGCACCACCAGCGCGTCTTCTGTGAGCAGGTGCACGACGGTCGGCACGCGCTCGGTGTCACCTGGCATCTTCTTCGACTCGGCCACAACGAGACCGGCCTTGATGCGCTTCTGCGCGTCATCCCAGATTGCCGCCGCTGCGGTTGCCGGGTACGCGGAGATGATTGGCTTGCCGCCGCCGTCCGTGACAGTCCAGAAGCCGCAGCAGTGCTTCAGCTCACCGATAAGGTTCTTGCGGTAGAGAGCTTCGAGCTGGTTGTCGGCACATATGTCGCGCAGCCGCATGGTAACGGCATCGTCGTCGGCAGTGAAGCCGTTGAACACCGAGCGATCTGCCAGGGCGTGCACCGCCTTCTTGGGCCAGTCAACGCGCGGGTTGATCTTCTTGGCGAGGGCTTTCGGCATGGCGATGCCTAGGTCTTTGACGCCGACGTGTCCGAGGTAGTAGTCCTCCCGCAACATGTTGCGGGATCGGTGGGTGCGCCACGTGTCCATAAGCTCGCGCACGAGCGCCTTGTCCTCGTGTCGCAGGCCTTCCGCCGCCGCGACCTGTCCGGCCAGTTCCATGTTCACTGCTGCCATCAGAAGCTTGCCTCCTGTTTACGTCTCGGGTCTCTCTTGGTTGTCCTCGCCGCCCATAGGGCCAGCGATGCGCTCTCGATCGGCGCTGACGAAGAGTCGGGGCCGTCGCCGAAGCCCCAGCCGTCGCGCCCGATGTCGCGCTTGATCGACTTCGTTGCGGAATCGTCCAACGCGGGCGATTCGATGTGGCTCGTCGTCCCGGCGTTGACCTCGTCGGCCAGCATCGTCGCGGCGGCCTGCACGATCGCGGTGCTGCCCATGACGATCGCCGACTTCGGCATCCTGCCGTCCAGAAGTCGCTGCTTCAGCGCGTCCGCTCCGCTCTTTCCGTCGATGCAGACGCACGCGATCTCCTCGCGGTTGCGCAGCAGCATGTCGGATATGCCGACAGTGCCGCCCTCAGCGCCCATGAGGTCGTAAAGCTCGACGTAGGAGCCGGCACCGCGCTCTGCCTTCGCCCAGGACACGGCAACGCGCGACCCGTCGGGCGAGAACTTCACGCCGAACGCGAGCTTGCCTTCCTGCATCGGCCCCGCCGCCTCGCACGCCTTCCACTTGGCGCTCGAAAGCGCGTATGAGTCGGCTCCTCCGATTGGGCTCCACCAGCCAAGGCGCTCACGCGCGAAGACGTCGGGCTGCATCTGCTCGGACTCGCCGCGTACGGCCTCTATGTCGAGGATTGTGCCGAGAGACGGGTTGTACTCGAACCATCGCGACTCGTCGTGCACGTCGCCGATCTCTGTAGCGCCCCACTCGATCCATCCCATCTCAGACCTGCCGTTGTGAACGTCCTCGTGGAGGTCGCGGAACACCGTGCCAACGTTGTCGGGGCTTGGCGGCGTGCCCAGGTAGATCGTCTGCGGGTTGTGCTTCGACCCTGCCGAGATGGCGGGCAGAGAAGCCGCCTGCTGCTTGGCCGTAAGCTCCTGCGCCTCGTCGTAGATAAGCACGTCGTAGGTCTTGCCTCGCGCCAGCGAGTCGGTGCGCGTGGTGAAGCGGATAAGGCCGCCGTTCTTGAGCTTGATGGCCTGTTGGCCGTTGGTCTTGCGCACGGCGAGCAGCAGGGCGTTAAGCTCAGGCTCGTCCTCGTCCTCGAATGGCCTTGAAAGCTCCTGGAACATCTGGTCTGAGGTGTCGCCGTGCTGGCATGTGTACAGAATCTTCTCGCCGTTGAGGGCGCCGTGGAAGCAGCGGGCGCGAACGTCCCAGCTCTTGCCGTTCTGTCGCGGGATGGATATGCCGATCGAGCGCAGCAGATACTTGTCGCGTCCATCGCGGGCGAGCATGGCGTCGAGCAGGTGCGGCTGCCACGGCAGCGGGTCACCGAAGTACGCGGATGCCAGTTCTGCCGCCATGGGGCCGTCCCCGTCGAGCCTTTCTGGGATGTTCGCCTCGTATGTCGGGGTCTGCCTCGCCTGCATCACGCGCCTGCCGCCTTGGCACGCGTCTCGCGGTCGTCGAACATGAGCGTGAGCAGCTTGCCGTGGGCGCTCGCGGGTCGCGCCTGCTGCACCGTGACGTTGCGGGCCGACTTGGACAGGCCGAGCTGGTCTGACAGCGCTCTGATCTCGGTGCTGGCCTCCTTCAGCACGGTCAGCGCCGGATTCTTGCGCATCATCTTGAGCCGCTTGCCGCCCTTGCCTCTGATCGGCTTGTATGCGGTGGCGTCGAGTATTTCGATCTCGTTGCCCCCGAGGGCCATGGCCTCGCGTGCCTGGTTCGCCACGGCGTGCCAGTAGCAGAGCAGCGCCAGCGTCGGCGCATCCTCCTGCGCGAACGTGCGCCTCGCGGTCAGCTGCTCCCAGATGGCGGCTTGCACGGGGTCGCTAGCCACTTCCTGCGGCATCTCGATGTTCTCGGCCATGATTCCCTCCTTCTTCGCGGGGAATCGTAATGGCGGCGTGAGATAGCGAAATCGTTCGGAACGGGCGGGGGGAAATCGGCCCTAGGCGGCTGGAGTGGCCTTCCGACCCGGGGAGGGGCGACCGCCCCGCCTCATTTCGGCGGCTTCGGCTGCCAAGGCCAAAAGAAAGGGCGCCTAAACGACCGCGCCCGCTTGGGTGCATTGCTATGTTTTCCCTCAGAACAGCCGCGTGCGGCGTATCTGGTACTGTTTGGCGTCGCCCGGCATCTTGTTGCCGCGCCGCTGGTTGCAGATCCTGTGCGCGGCGTCCACGTTGGAGTAGTCCAGCGGGTTGCCCCCGCGCGAGACTGGCAACAGCTCGTCTACCTCGAAGCTCCACGGGTCTCCGCTCGGCAGGCTGTAGTCTATCGGCTGGCCGCATATGTGGCATGGCCTTCCCTCCGCCCTCAGCCTCGCTCTCAGCTTGCGCCTTGCGTTGCCGTTGCGGTTGCGCGGGTTGCCGCTCATACCAGCATCGCCGCTATCCCGCCTATGCACCACACGATGCCGTAGCACACGAGCAGCACCAGGAAGAGCATCACGAGTATGGACACGACAGCACTGGCTGCATCCATTAACTTCTTGTATCCCATGTCAACCTCCAATGATCATGCGGGCGAGCGATACCGCCGCCCACAGCGCCAATCCGTCTATAAGCAGAGATGCCGCTATCACGAGCAGGCATCCCCAGTTGCATCCCGGGCGGATCATTCGTCCTCCCACCTGATGGTTCCATCGTCGTACTCGGCCTTGAGCCAGTCCATGTACTCGCCCCACGAGGCGAAGTCCCGCACCCAGCGCGACTCGAACGCGCACGTTGTGAAGGGGTTGCACTCGCTCAGCGAGATTTTGAGCCGCCACCCGTCGCGCAGCATGCGCACCTCCATGCGCATCGCGGCCTCGGGCGAACCGAAGTAGCGTTCCCAGTTGGTCAATCTGCCACCTCCTACCCGCAGGCGAGCAGGGCCAGAACCACCAGCCCCGCCGCCAGCATACGGATCACGTAAATCTCAAGGGCCAGCACCGCCAGCATCAGCGCCATGGCGAAGGCAGCTAGGGCTTGAAGTGCTCGCAAGCGATCTCGCCCCCGTCCCTCATGTGGCCGAGCGCCCAGTCCACGGCCTTGTTTGCCGTGTCTGCCATCGTTCCGCCCGCAAGCTCCTCGTTGGCGATCGCGGCCTCAAGCT
>CABQXG010000061.1 GCA_902468045.1 uncultured Collinsella sp. | reverse complement strand
TTGTCTCGGCCGGCATCTACAGCCTGCTCGACACCTTTGAGAAGGAGCACGGCGAGAACTGGGAGCTGCTGCCGCAGTTTGTGGCCATCCACACCAACGACACGCACCCCGCCATGTGCGGACCCGAGCTCATGCGCATCCTCATCGACGAGAAGAAGCTCGAGTGGGACGACGCCTGGAACATCGTGACGCAGATCGTAAGCTACACCATCCTGCCCGAGGCTCTGGAGAAGTGGCCCATCGGCACGTTCTCCAAGCTCCTCCCCCGCGTGTACCAGATCATCGACGAGATCAGCCGTCGTTGGCACGAGTCGTTCGACACCACGAAGGAGGGCTGGCAGGAGCGTCTGCGCCAGACCGCCATTCTGTGGGACGGCGAGATTCGCATGGCTAACCTGTCCGTGATCTGCAGCCACAGCGTCAACGGCGTGGCAAAGATCCACTCCGACATCATTAAGAACATCGTGCTCAAGGACTTCTATGCCCTGACGCCCGAGAAGTTCAACAACAAGACCAACGGCATCTCGCACCGTCGCTTCTTTGCCGAGGCCAACCCCACTTATGCCAAGCTCGTGACCGAGGCCATTGGCGACGGCTGGTTGAAGGACGCCTTTGAGCTTGAAAAGCTCAAAGAGTTTAAGGACGACACCGAGTTCCTGAAAGCCGTGGGTGCCTCCAAGCGCGCCAACAAGGAGCGCCTGGCTGCCTACGTTAAGGCCGAGACCGGTCTGGTCATCGATCCCAACACCGTCTTCGATGTTCAGGTAAAGCGCTTCCACGCCTACAAGCGCCAGCTCATGAACATCATGAAGGTGATGGACATCTACAACCGTCGTATCGCCGATCCCAACTTCCACGTGACGCCGACGACCTTCATCTTTAGCGGCAAGGCTGCCTCGAGCTACACCTTTGCCAAGGAGACCATCCGCCTCATTAACTCCGTGGCCGACGTCATCAACAACGACCCGCGCGTCAACGAGGTCATGAAGGTCTGCTTTATCCCCAACTTCCGTGTGAGCAACGCCCAGCTCATCTACCCTGCCGCCGAGATCTCGGAGCAGATCTCCACGGCCGGCAAGGAGGCCTCGGGCACGTCCAACATGAAGCTCATGATGAACGGCGCCATTACGCTGGGCACCCTCGACGGCGCCAACATCGAGATCGCCGACCTGGCCGGCCGCGAGAACGAGGCCATCTTTGGCCTGACCGCCCCCGAGGTCGAGCAACTCTGGGCATCCAACAGCTACTTTGCGTGGGATACCCTCAACAACGATCGCGAGCGTCTGGGCCGCGTGATGGACGAGCTCAAGGACAACACCTTCGCGGGTCTTTCGGGCAACTTTGAGAGCATCTACAACGAGCTCATGAACAACAACGACCCCGACCTGGTCATGGCCGATTTCCGCAGCTACGTGGATGCGTGGGAGAAGCTCACCGGCAGCTACGGCGACCCGGAGACCTGGAACCGCAAGGCCCTGCTCAACACCGCCTCGAGCGGCTGGTTCTCAAGCGACCGCACCATTCGCGAGTACCGCGACGAGATCTGGCACGCGTAAAGGCTACGAGCTCCCTTTGCCAGCACGGCATTACTCGACGGGCGTGACATTGCGCCGCGCCCGTCGCTAATGGGTTTAGGAACATCGATGACAGAAGGAGAAATCGATGAGTAAGAAAGAATGCATCGCGATGCTCCTCGCAGGAGGACAGGGCAGCCGATTGGGGGCACTCACCCAAAAGATCGCTAAGCCGGCGGTTAGCTTTGGTGGCAAGTTCCGCATTATCGACTTTTCGCTCTCCAACTGCTCAAACTCGGGCATCGACACGGTGGGCGTTCTAACGCAGTATCGCCCCTACCTGCTGCATGCCTACGTGGGCTCCGGCGAGGCGTGGGATCTGGACAGCCGCGACGGCGGCGTGTCGATCCTGCCGCCGTACGAGACGCAGACCGGCGGCGCCTGGTATGCGGGCACGGCCGACGCCATTACGCAGAACCTCGACTACATCAAGGCCAACGACCCCAAGTACGTCCTGATTCTTTCGGGCGATCACCTGTATCGCATGGACTACCGCAAGATGCTCAAGACGCACATTGAAAACAACGCCGACCTCACGGTGAGCGTTATGCCCGTGCCGTGGGAGGAGGCCAGCCGCTTTGGCATCCTGACCACCGACCCCGAGGACGGCCGCATCACCAAGTTCACCGAGAAGCCCGATAAGCCCGATTCGAACCTCGCGTCCATGGGCATCTACATCTTCTCGGCAGACGTGCTGATCGAGGCGCTCGAGGAGGACGCTCTGGACCAGCGCTCGAGCCACGACTTTGGCAAGGACATCATCCCCAAGCTGCTCGGCGAGGGCAAGCGCCTGTACAGCTACGAGTTCCACGGCTTTTGGAAGGACGTCGGCACCATCGCCAGCTTCCACGAGACCTCGATGGACCTGCTGGGCAACAACCCCGAGTTCGATTTGTTCGACAAGCACTTCCCCATCATGTCCAACATCACCACGCGTCCGCCGCACTACATTGGCCCGGACGGCCGCCTGGACGACTGCCTGGTCTCCAACGGCTGCAAGATCTACGGCACCGCTCGCCACTCGATCCTTTCGACCGATGTCATTATCGAGGAGCGCGCCGTGGTCGAGGACTCCGTGCTGCTGCCGGGTGCGCACGTTAAGAGCGGCGCGCACATCTGCCGCGCCATTTTGGGCGAGAACTCCACGGTCGAAGAGGGCGTGAAGCTCGGCTCTGTCGATACCACCAAGGATACGGCCGTCGTTGGAAATGACGTCGTTATCGGGAAGGGGGAATGATCCGATGATCAATCGCAAGGCCATCGGTTATATCACCGCTAACTACTCTTCGACCTACGGCAGCGTGCTGCTCAAGGACCGCCCCATCGCGTCCGTTCCGTTTTTGGGCCGCTACCGCCTGATCGACTTCCCGCTGTCCAACATGATGAATGCCGGCATTAAGACCGTCGGCGTCGTCATGCCGGGCAACTACCGCTCGCTGATCGATCACGTGGGCTCGGGCAAGGACTGGGGCCTGGATCGCAAGAAGGGCGGCCTGTTCATGGTGCCCGGCAACGCGTATGGCACCACCAAGGGCGGCATGCGCTTCCTGCTGCGCGACATCATCTCCAACAAGACGCTGTTCCAGCGTTCGGACAAGCCCTATGTTGTGATGATGGGCACCAACATCATCTTTAACATGGACCTCAACACCATCATCGACGCGCACGAGAACTCCGGTGCCCAGATGACCGTGGTGTACTGCAAGGCAACGCGCAACGTCGATGACGAGACCAAGCTCGAGATTAACGAGAACGGCCGCCTGACGGGCGTGAGTGCCGGCGTCGTGTACGGCGACAACGCCTCAATGGACTGCTGCATCGTCAACCGCGAGACGCTGCTCGAGATCATCGATCACTACCAGGCCGCCGACTATCTGGACCTGCTCGAGGCACTCCAGGGCGACTTTGGCAACATCGACGTGTGCAGCTACGAGTACAAGGGCGAGGTCGTGGGCGTGTTTAGCGAGAAGTCGCTCTATCGCCGCAGCATGGACCTGCTCGACCAGACCGTGGCCGACCAGCTCTTCGATCCCGAGCGCCCGATCCTGACCAAGGCTCACGACGTGCCGCCTTCGCGCTATGCGACCGGCAGCCACGCGTGCAACTCGATCATCTCGGCCGGCTGCATCATCAAGGGCACCGTGCGCAACTCGATCCTGTCGCGCGGCGTCGTGGTCGAGGAAGGCGCTTCGGTGACCAACTCGATCATCAACCAGAGCTGCATCATCAAGAGCGGCGCCCGCGTTGAGAACGCCATCCTGGACAAGAACAACGTGGTTCCCACCAACACCGAGCTTCGCGGCACGCCCGAGAACATCCTGGTGCTGGGCAAGGCCCCGTTAACTCCCGATACCACCATCGTGCATTAACGTAGGCACCGCAACATCGCTCGTAACATGTAGAATAGCCGCCCGGTTTGCGCCAGGCGGCTATTCTCGAATTGCAACAGGGAGACAATATGGCAGATTCCAGCAAAAAGATGCAGATCGTGTTTGCCTCGGCCGAGTGCGCACCGTTTGTTAAGACCGGTGGCCTGGGAGACGTGGCGGGCTCACTGCCTGCGGCGCTTGTACGCGCCGGCGCCGAGGTCATCGTGATGGTGCCCAAGTACGCCACCATCAAGGACGAGTACAAGGCGCAGATGGAGCACTTCTCCGACTTTTATGTGAGCCTGGGCTGGCGCAACGAGTACTGCGGGCTCGAGAAGCTCGAGCGCGACGGCGTCACCTATATGTTCATCGACAACGAGCGCTACTTTGCGCGCGACTATCCGTACGGCTTCTTTGACGACGGCGAGCGCTTTGCGTTCTTCTCCAAGGCCATCACCGAGAGTCTGCAGCACCTGCCGGCCGGTTTTGAGTGCGACATCCTGCACTGCAACGACTGGCAGACGGCGCTGGCGCCCGTGTTCCTGCGCGAGTTCTACCAGGGCCTGCCGCTGTACGACCGCGTCAAGACCGTGTTCTCGATCCACAACGTAGCGTTCCAGGGCCAGTTTAGCGACACCGTGATGGAGGACATCCTGGGCGTGGCGCACATTCCGGCGGCCGCCTCGCAGCTGCGTTGCGACGCCTGCAGCATCAACTACATGCTGGGCGCGCTGCGCTATGCCGATGCCATCACCACGGTGAGCCCCACCTATGCCAACGAGATCCAGACGCCCGAGTTTGGCGAGGGCCTGGACGGCGTGCTGCGCGAGCGCTCTTATGCGCTGCAGGGCATTTTGAACGGCATTGACGTGGCGGGCTTTGACCCGGCAACCGACAAGCGCATTGCGGCAAACTACACGGTTGAGGACCGTTCCGGCAAGGCGGTGTGCAAGGCCAAGCTGCAGGAAGAGCTGGGGCTCGAGGTTCGCGACGACCGTCCGCTCATGGTGATGGTCACGCGCCTGACGCGTCAGAAGGGCCTGGACCTGGTCATGTACGCGCTCGACCGCATCCTGTCCGGCGGCGTGCAGGTGGCGGTGCTGGGCACCGGCGACCGCGACTACGAGGACGGCCTGCGCTACTTCCAGGACAAGTACCCCGGCACCATGGCCGCGCGCATCGAGTTCGATCCTGCGCTGTCGCAGCGTATGTATGCCGCCGCCGATATGTTCCTGATGCCTTCGAAGTTTGAGCCCTGCGGCCTGTCGCAGATCATTGCCATGCGTTACGGCACCCTGCCTATCGTGCGCGAGACCGGCGGCCTGAAGGACACCGTGATCCCGTACAACGAGTTTACCGGCGAGGGCACGGGCTTCTCGTTTAGCAACTTTAACGGCGACGAGATGGGCGATGCGGTATTCCGCGCAGCGCGTCTGTTCTGGGATAACCGCGAGGCCTGGAACCAGCTGGTCACTCAGGCTATGAGCCAGGACTTTAGCTGGACGCGCTCGGCCGATAAGTATCTGGACCTGTACTTCTTTATGCATCCAGAGATTGAGAGGCCGGCGGCTGTTGTCGACGAGCCTGAGGCTGCTGCTGAGCCGGTGGCCGCAGAGGAGCCCAAGGCCGAGGAGAAGCCGGTTAAGGCTGAGCCCACAAAGGCCGAGCCTGAGGTGAAGGTCAAGGCTACTCCCAAGCCCGAGCCCGAGCCCGAGCCCGAGCCTGAGGTGAAGCCTGCGGCAAAGAAGACCACGACTCGCAAGACGACAGCTATGAAGACTACGACGACCAAAGCTGTTGCCACCAAGACCGCCGCAGCAAAGACGACCGCGCGCAAGCGCACGACCGCTGCTGCCAAGAAGGCCGCAGAAGCCGAGGCTGCTCCCGAGGTAAAGGCAGAGGTCGCTGAGACTAAGCCGGCCGCCAAGGCTCCAAAGGCAACGGCAGCCAAGAAGACCACGGCAACGAAGTCGACGACCACGAAGGCCGCCACGACCAAGGCAGCCGCAAAGCCGGCCGCCAAAGTCGAGGAGACGCCCGCCGAGTCCAAGGCCGAGGTAACCGTCGAGGCCAAGCCGGCCGTCAAGACCACCACGCGCAAGCGCTCTACGACGACAGCCAAGAAGACCACGGCAAAGGCCGCAACTCCCAAGGCAGAGACTAAGCCCGCTGCTGCCAAAGAGGAGCCCAAGGCCGAGGTAAAGGCCAAGCCGGCTCCGAAGGCCGCTGAGGTCAAGGCTGCCCCGAAGGCAGAGGCCAAGCCAGAACCCACCAAGGAGACTCCGGTCTCCCCCGCCGCTCCGGCAGAGAAAAAGGCCTCGTCCAAGAAGACGTCCGTCCGCAAGGCCACGGCCACCCGCAAGCGCCGCTAGCCCACAGACGATCTAAAACCTAATCAAACCCTATGCAAGGGGCGCTCCAACCGGGCGCCCCTTCTCTGTAGGTAGTTGGTAAAACGATTTTCTAGGACAACCGTTCGCCGATGGTAAACGGATGTTGTTTATACAGCCTGTGTACAACAGATATACTTACATCCTGTGCGTAAAGCCCATGGCCAGCAGGCCGTGATTCTATTGAACTGGACCGTACTATGAGATTGATACACAACAGCCGTCTGCCGCAGTTTCGCACTCCGTTTGGCGCTGTGACCACAGGAACAACCCTTTCGCTCTCCGTGATTCTGGAGGACGCCGATCCCGCGCAGGCAACGCTTACGCTGCGCACCTGGGTCGATGAGATCGGTGAATCTCGATATCCCATGACGCACGAGGGCGACGGAATATTTACTGTAGAGCTTGAGTGCACCGAGCCCTGTCTTATCTGGTACAGTTTTATCTGCAATATCGAGGGCCAGCCCGAGGTTCGCCTGGGCGCACCACAGGGCCGCACCGGCGGCGAAGGCGTAACCTACGACTACGCCGAGGTGCCGTCATTCCAGGTCACCGTCTACAAACACCGTGAGAACCGTCCCACCTGGTACGAGCGCGGTATGGTCTACCAGATCTTCCCCGATCGCTATGCCCGCGACGAGCACTGGCGCGAGCGCACGCTGGCCGAGGTCGAAAAACCGCGTAAGGGTATTCAGCGCCGCATGGTCGAGGACTGGAACGAGCCGCCTGTGTACGAGCGCGCCGAGGATGGCTCCATCAAGACCTGGGACTTTTACGGCGGA
>CABQXG010000060.1 GCA_902468045.1 uncultured Collinsella sp. | reverse complement strand
TCGCGAATGGTGCGGCAAACGCGCTCGCTGGGGATCTTGGGGAGCATAAGGTCGAGCACGACCAGGTCGAACTGATGCTTCTCGAACTCCTCGATCGCGGACTGGCCGTCGCCGACGCCCACAACCCAGTAGCCTTCGCGCTCGAGATAGGCAGCGACGGCGTCACGGATTGCCTTCTCATCCTCGACCAGCAGAATCTTTTTTGCATCTGAAGCCATAACACGGCCCCCCTGTCTCAATTAGCTAAGAACAAGCCCATTTTAACGCACCTGAGCCCGCCGGATGCCGCTATGACGCGGCAGCTCGGCGGGCGGTACTCACAATTACAACGCGTTTATTCCCCTGTTGGCGCCTTTTTAACCCCTCTAAGCTTAAAGAGAGAATAGGCGTGCAGTGACCGTCTCGGGTATACCCTGGCTGTTGCGTACCGTGGCGTACGTAAGAAATGAGTCCGACTTTCCCGCCGTAGCTGGATAATCGCCATACTCTAAAGCGCGGTCGGGCGACAGCAGCGAGCCATAGGTCTTGGCAGAGGTGTCGATCAGGAAATGCGACGCCTGTACCTTAACAAGGTATTTATTCTTCTTGCCAGCCGCACATGCGAGCGGCTCGCGGGACAGGAAGAGATACGGCCCTCCCTCATTACCGATATACGTGCCCATGTTGCCCAGGCTGCCCACGCCACTATAGGTCGCCTCGATAGAAAACACGAAGGTATCGCCCATGTATACGGCCTCGAAAGGCGAGACTGACGAGGGAAGAACTAGCTGGGCACGTTTGGTGTTGTTGCCGTCGGTCAGATCGATTGCCGTTATGCCGTAGTAGACGCCTTCGTCGTTGCGGACACGCGGCGAGATGGTCAAAATGCCGTCGCACGCGCGCGGGGCCGATGCAAAGCGGCCCGTCGATTTCCAAATTACCCCGGCCTTGGATTCATCAAGCGAGCGACGATAGCAAAACGAATCGCTACTCGTTTTATTGCCGCCTGCCGAAGGCATTTTATACCAGATGACCGATGACCCGAACGCCGTAAACAGGGGCGGATCATAGTCCTTGCCACCTCGATCGAGCTCAACCACGTCGCCAGAGAGCGAAGCGCCCGACAGATTTTGAGCGTAGAGCTTCCACGATGAATTGGCAAAGTTCATCTCAACCCACGCGAATACGCCGTCACCGGCACGGACATCGTAGAATGCATATCCCGTGCCCTCGATAGGATCCTCGATTAATGTGGTAAGCGAGCCATCGCCCAGGTTGAGCACACCGAGTGTGTTGGCGTGCAGTGCCGATGCGGGCGCCATCATCGCCGCGGCGTAATCGCCGTCGCAGTAGTACAGCAGCGTACCCAGAGGCAGCGTCCATGACGCCGCCGGCTCAAGATCGATGTCGACTGCCTCGTACTCATCCGTAATCGAGATGATTTTGGAATCATCCTTGATAACCTGCGGCTCGCCGGCGGCATCATCGCTGGTGCCCGTTTTTTTCGAGCATCCGGCAAGCACCGTGGCAGCGCCCGCGGCAGCCCCACCGAGTACAAAGCCGCGACGCGATATTCCGTTCTTGATGTGATCGGCGATACCCATTAGGCGATCTCGGTGCGAGCGGCCTCGATAGCGCGTGTAAGCTGGTCGGCGCAGGAGGTCTTTTTCATACCGCAGGTATTACCGGCGAGAACCTCGATTACGCGATCGGCAGGAGCGCCCTCGACCAGCTTAGAGATAGCCTTGAGATTGCCGTCGCAGCCGCCGGTAAACTCAACGCCCATCACCTTGTTGCCGTCATCGGAAAGATCAAGGTGAATATTGCGAGCACACACGCCCTGAGGCTTGTAATCAAACGAAATCATGCGATCCCCTCTCAGAATGTTATTCGAGACGACTATTATCCCCGTCTTTCCCTAAATGCAACGAGGCGCTTTGCCGGCAACACACATTACCAGCAAAGCGCCCTAAAAAGCTAACGTTATGCCCGAACCTACTCGAAGCTCAGCTGCTCCAGGCGATCGAAGACCGTGTCGATACGGGTGAGGAAGTCCCACGGATCAAAGATCTCGTCGAGTTTCTCCTGGCTGACGGTGCAGCGCGGATCGGCCTCGAGACGCTCCTTAAAGGTAGGGCCGGAGACACAATCCTGTACCTCGTGCCAGGTTGCCATGGCGTTCTCCTGCACAATGGCGTACGCGTCCTCGCGGGTGATGCCCGTGTCGACGAGGGCGAGCAGGACCTTGGAGGAGAAGATGAGGCCGCGTGTCTTGTTGAGGTTGGCCATCATGCGAGCGGGATACAGCTGCAGGCCGTCGATAACGCGGATGAGGCACTGGAACATGTGGTCGAGGGCGATGAAGCTGTCGGCCTGGGCGACGCGCTCGGCAGAGGAGTGCGAAATGTCACGCTCGTGCCACAGGGCGACGTTGTCGAAGGCAACCTGCGCGTTGGCCTTCACGACGCGCGACAGGCCGCAGACCTTCTCCATGGTGATGGGGTTGCGCTTGTGCGGCATGGCGGAGCTGCCCGTTTGACCCTTACGGAACGGTTCCTCGGCCTCGAGTGTATCGGTCTTCTGCAGATTGCGAACCTCGGTAGCGATGCGCTCACAGGTGGCCGCGGTGGTGGCAAGAACGCCGGCGAGGTAGGCGTGATGATCGCGGCTAATAACCTGCGTGGACAGCGGGTCGTGAACCAGGCCCAGGTGCTCGCAGACATATTCCTCGACAAACGGCTCGATGGAGCTGTACGTGCCGACAGCGCCCGAGATGGCACCAAAGGCAACGTTCTTGCGGGCATCCTCAAGACGGTCCAGATCGCGCTTGAGCTCCCAGGCCCAAGAGCCAAACTTCATGCCGAAGGTCATCGGCTCGGCATGGATGCCATGAGTACGGCCGGCGCAGAGCGTGTTGCGCTCCTCAAAGGCGCGACGCTTGCAGATCTCGCCGAGTTTTTTGACGTCCTCGATGATCAGGTCGCAGGCCTGGGTGAGCTGGTAGCACAGGGCCGTGTCGCCCAGATCGGAGCTGGTCATGCCATAGTGAACCCAGCGGCTGGGCTTGGGGTCGCCCTCGGGAACATCGGCATCGATGTACTCCTTCATGTTGGTCAGGAAGGCAATGACGTCGTGGCGCGTGACTTCCTCGATCTCATCGACCTTCGCCTTCTCAAAGTTGGCATGGTCGCGGATCCACTGGGCCTCGTCTTTGGAAATACCGATCTTGCCGAGCTCCGCCTGGGCCTCGCAGGCCAGAACCTCGATCTCCTGCCAAATGGCGTACTTGTTCTCGAGGGAGAAGATGTGTCCCATCTCCGGGCGGGTATAGCGATCGATCATAGCGGCTCCTTTTTGGTTATTGGCACGTTGGTCGTAACCCAACCATTGTACCGTGCGCAGGTGCAAGTATGGGCAGTAGGCATTAACCTAACATTTTGGAATTGGAGCGAGCAACGGGACGTCCGCGCATTTGCTTCGCAAATCCGCACCGGCTGCGGTCGGCAGACCCGGTCCGTGCACACGCACGGGCACAGCGGGTTGGACCCGACGTTCCCGAGGTCCCCCGTACTCGATGGAGCGGGCAACGGGACATCCGCGTATTTGCTTCGCAAATACGCACCGGCTTCAGGCGCCTGTCGGCGCCTTCGCCTGCTCGCTACAAACGCTTCGCGTTTGCTTAACGCTCGCACCCTGGCGGGTTCGAGTCCCGGCGCTTGGTAGTAAAAAGCACGGCAACGTAACGCTGCCGTGCTTGTGCTTTTTACTGGAGCGGGCAACGGGACTCGAACCCGCGAGTGTCAGCTTGGGAAGCTGATGCCTTACCACTTGGCGATGCCCGCATATGTGGGGGATAGTATAACGCGGTTGTCTTGTTCGATACAAGGGTGGCGATGCTTGTTTTAGCTGTGGAGATTCGTTTGAAAATCGCGTCAATTGTGGAGACGAGGACCTTTGTCTTTCTTTTCTTACCATCTTCTACCTGCACTTTTATCTGATTGTTGTATTTGAGCTCGATTTGTCAGAAATCGGGCAAGCTTTTGGTCAGGCTCCGGTACTTACCCGCATGAGCCTCGGGGGTAGCCTCATCCTACGCGTCGCAACCTCCCCATGCGGCGCACGAGGGATAAGGAGCAGCCATGTCCAACTCACCCACGCACTCTGTCCACAGCGCAATCGCAACAGGTCCGCTGCTCCTGCTCCTCTTCCTGCTTTTCGGCTGCCTGACACCGGGAGCCGCATTTGCCGTCGATGGCTACGATCAGCTCGGCTTCCGCACTATTAGCGATGATTGTGGGCCCTTCTTCATCGGCAAGTATGAAGCTCAAGACGCCTCGGTTGCCTACTGCATGAACCAGGAGCGCCCCGGCCCCACCAAGCCGGGCGGCCCATGGCTCAACTTTGATCAAGGCTGGGTGTGGCTCGACGACGAGTTCGCGGCAATCGTTTGTCACGGATATCCTACCGCCACGTCGTTTGGCGGTTACCATCTTTCACCCGATCGCGCCCGCGCCGCGACCCAGCTTGCCGTATGGATGCTCAACGGCACTACCCATGTCGACGGTACTTACTCTTACACGACCGCTCAGGGCAAAACCAAGAGTGGGCACTTTACCACTGACAATGAAGTCGTGGCGGCGGCGCGGTGGCTCCACGACAGCGCAAAATCAGGAAGCATCAAAGCCGCTCCGCACCGCGCGCGACGCTATCTAGGAGCCGTATCGGGCGGCAGCAAACGTCAGGACATGCTCTATGTACTGCCGGCGGTCTCTGTTTCCTTCCAAAAGCAGTCTGCAAACGCTGCCATTACCAGCGGAAACAATACTTATCAGTTTGCCGGGGCAACATTCGATGTTTTTGAGAGCGCCAGCGACGCACGTGTTGGCACCATCCAGATGGACAGCAACGGTCGGGCGCAAGCAACACTTCTGCCCAACACAGCATACTACCTAGTTGAAACGAAGGCGCCGGCCGGCTATGTCCCCCGCCACGATCGCATCGCCTTTACCACGGGGAATGACGGCGGGCGGGTCGCCATTGATGAACAGCCCGGCACCATCAACCTGCGTATCGTAAAACTCGATACCGCGACGAATGCCGGCCCCCAGGTAGGTTCTTCACTCGCAGGAGCAGAGTTCACGTGTGTGTCGCAATCAACCCCTGGATGGGCGCAAATCCTCACGACCGACGAAAGCGGTCAGGCCACCATCGCCGATGTCCCCTTAGGAACCTTTACCATCTACGAATCAAAAGCCCCCGAGGGCTACCTTCCATCCAACGACAGCTGGACCTATACCGTTGGAGCCGACCAGCTCGGCGATTCAGGCGTGGTCGAGATCGAATCTCGCATTTCCGATATCCCCATTGCGTTTGACCTTGAGATTTCCAAATTCAAGGATTACGGCAATAGCGACCAATCCGGCCTGGAGCAGCCGGCGGAAGGTGTTGTCTTTGAGGTTGTCAGCAACAGCTCTCAGCAGGTTGTTGGCACACTGACCACAAACATCTATGGCTTTGCCTCCACCAAAGATCAGCCCGAAGCATGGTTCGGCACAGGCAAGCGACCCGCCGGTGTCCACGGAGCCGTCCCATACGACCGTGCCGGCTACACGATTCGCGAGGTTCCGGAAACCGTCCCCGAGGGTTTTAAACGTGCAGGGGAATGGACCGTCGGGGCCAATCAGATTTCCAACGGCGCCGAGCTTCAATATATCGTGGACAACCACGCTCTGTCGACGCATCTCCAGATTGTAAAACGCGATGCCCAAACAGGCGCTTCTGTTCCACTAGCCGGATTCACCTTCCAACTCCTCGACAGCAATCATGAACCTGTCTCACAAACTTGCTGGTATCCAGCACATAACGTAATGGACACCTTTACGACTGACGCGACCGGGACCGTCACACTGCCCGAATCGCTCGTGCCGGGCACCTATTATGTACGCGAAACCTCGGCCAAAGAGCCCTATCTTGTCGACGAAGAGATCGAGGTAAACATACCCGCCGACATGAACCTAACGCCCGTTGCAATCGCCTCGTATTATGACCACGCCGCGACCGGAAACATCAGGATCGTTAAAACCGATGCCGTAGACGGCAGCAGCCTCGCGGGCGCCATCTTTGAGATCCGTGCCTCGGGTGATATCGTGCGCCCCGACGGTAGCATTGCCGCGCTCGACGGTGAGACTGTCGCGACCGTCACGACGGATGAAACTGGAGAAGCACGCGCGGACGACCTCCCGCTGGGATCTGGCACCGCACGCTACGAGGTTGTCGAGACTCAAGCGCCGGCAGGCTTCTTGCTCGATCGGACAACCCATATTGTCGACCTTACTTATGCCGACCAGAAAACACCCGTTGTAGAAGCACGGCTTAACGTATCCGACGATTACACCAAGGTTGATATCTCCAAGGTCGATGCAAGCGGAGAGCAGGAAGTGAAAGGCGCACAACTCACCTTATATGGTCCCGATAAAACCGAAATAGACTCCTGGACCTCATCCGACAAGCCGCACCGCGTCGAACATCTTGCACCCGGCACCTACTCGTTGCGCGAAATGATTTCTCCGCGGACCTATGACCTTGCCGAAGAGATAACGTTTGAAATAAAGGATACGGGAGAAGTCCAATCCGTCGCGATGAAGGATGCACCCATCGAGATCAAGGGGCAGGTCGACAAGCGTCAGGAACTTGTCCAACCTATCGAAAAGGGCCTGTTGGCTAACGGCGATGGTAAAAACCGCGCCGCGACGCAAACCAATAGTGATGGGCTTTTCTCCTATACCATCGATGCTCGAAACGATTCCGCTACTTGGGTTGATGAGTTTACGATTACCGATGATCTTGAGTGCGCCAAAGACGGCACAGCGAGATTCATCTCAATCGAAACCCCCGTCGCCATCGGCGACCTCAACGGCCTGTGCAACGTATGGTATCGCACGACGCCGTTGGACTCGACAGACGTCGATGAGCCGGCAAACGCGACACTTGACGATGGGCACGAAAATCCTTGGCTTGAGTCCGACGAAGTAAAAGAGAGCCTGGGTGAGGACTGTCGCCTCGTCGATTACGACGGTTGGCACCTCTGGAAGGCGGATATCTCGACCACGGAATCCACCACACTCGAGGCGAAAGAACTCGACCTTGCATCCAATACCGTCGTAACGGGCATTCGAATTGAATACGGTGCGGTAGCCGCCGACTTTACGACTCGAAGCGATGCGGATTCTTGGCCCCGCGATGATCTCAAAGATGAGCACGACGACCTTGAC
>CABQXG010000059.1 GCA_902468045.1 uncultured Collinsella sp. | reverse complement strand
AGGAGATCGACGTTACCCCCAAGAACACGAGCCGCATCGCTGCCCAGCACGCCAAGGCCGAGATCAACGCCATCGTGCGTAACTCCGCCCGCGAGCAGATCTACGAGGAGTTCTCCGGCCGCATCGGTGACCTCATCAGCGGTACCGTGCTGCAGTCCACTCCCGACTTTACGATCGTTAAGATCCGCGAGGGCGTCGAGGCCGAGCTTCCGCACTTCGACCAGCGCCGTTACGAGAACGAGCGCAACGAGCGTCCGATGGGCGAGCGCTACCTGCACAATCAGCACATCAAGGCCGTGATCATCGACGTTCGCGACCCCAACTCCAACCTGCAGCCGGTTCGTGGCGAGCACAGCCGTCCGCCGATTGTCATCTCCCGTACCCACCCCGAGCTCATGCGTCGTCTGTTTGAGCAGGAGGTGCCCGAGATCTATGAGGGCACCGTCCAGATCAAGTCGATCGCCCGCGAGCCCGGCCAGCGCTCCAAGGTCGCCGTCCACTCGCTCGACGACCGTCTGGATCCCGTGGGCGCCTGCGTCGGCCCCAAGGGCAGCCGTGTTCGCGCTGTCGTGGGCGAGCTCCGTGGCGAGCGCGTCGACGTCATCCTTTGGGATGCCGATCCTGCCGTCTACGTTGCCAACGCCCTTTCGCCTGCCAAGGTCACCCGCGTCCTCATCGACGAGGAGAAGGCTTACGCCGGTGTCATCGTGCCCGACGACCAGCTGTCCCTCGCCATCGGCAAGGAGGGCCAGAACGCCCGCCTCGCCGCGCGCCTGACCGGCTGGCACATCGACATCAAGTCCGAGACCCTTGCCGCCGACATCCTCAAGAACGTTCCCGTTCACGAGGAGCCCGCCGCCGACCTGATCGGTGACGAGGAGGACGAGGACGTCCGCCGCTGCGAGTATGTGTCCGAGGACGGCATCCAGTGCCGCAACCAGGCTCGTCCCGGCTCCCGTTTCTGCGGTGTCCACGACACCGACGCCTTCGATGATGCGGAGGACCTGATCTAGCGCGCGGTCGCGCCGGGCGGGTCCCGGCGCGTCTCCCACGCTCGTTCAGTCTCTAGGCACCCAAGGTGCCAGAAAGGGTAGGTGAAGTCATATGGCAAAAGTCCGTGTGTCCACCCTGGCCAAAGAGTTCGGCATGACCTCCAAGGAACTGATGGGTCATCTCGCCGATATGAAGATTCCCGCTAAGTCCGCTTCCTCCACCTTGGAGGACGCTTATGTCGCCATGGTCCGCAAGCAGCTCGCCTCGGTGATCGAGGCCCGCGCCCAGGAAGTCGAGGCCGCCAAGCAGGCCGAGGAGCAGGCCGCTCGCGCCGCCGAGGCCGAGCGCGAGCGCATCGCCGCCGAGAAGGCCCGCGAGGAGGAGCGTCGCCAGTTTGCCGCAGCCCAGGCTGCCGAGGAGGCTGCCCGCGCCGAGGCCGAGGCCAAGAAGAAGGCCGAGCAGGAGCGCCTTGCCCGCGAGAAGGAGGAGGCTGCCCGCGAGGCCCAGCGCCGCGCCGTTCCCGCTTCCGACTCCGGTTCGCGTTTCCGTTCGCTGCTCGACCAGATCGCCGCACAGGAGACCGTGCTCAAGGAGAAGAAGGACGCCGAGGACAAGGCCAAGGCCGAGCGCGCCGCAGGGCGCGGTAACCGTCGTGGCGGCAACAATGACCGCCGCGGTGGCCGTCGTAACGATCGCAACGCCTCCGACAACAACTCCGAGCGCAACGCCTCCGAGAGCCGTCCGCACAGCCATCGCACCAACGCCAGCAACAACGTCGCTGCCGGCATGGACTTCCCCAACCCCGATAAGCAGGGCAAGGGCAAGAAGCGCAAGGGCGGTCACAACAACGAAGAGGACTACTACAGCCGTATGGCTCGCGAGGCCGAGGAGTACAGCCGCGAGAAGGTGCTCGAGGAGGCTCGTGCTGCCGTCGAGGAGGCCTCTCGCGAGTCCACCGGTCGCCGCAAGAAGCGCAAGGAGAAGCGCGAGCGCGAGGCTGCCAAGGCGCAGGAGGAGCGCAAGATAGAGGAGGCGCTGGCCCAGGGCGTGAACCCCGAGGACCTCGATGCCATCAAGGTCTCCCAGGGCGTTACCGTCCAGGAGCTTGCCGAGGCGCTCGACGTTCCGGCCAACGACATCATCAAGCGCCTGTTCCTGCTTGGTACGCCGCTCACCATGACGCAGTCCATGTCCGACGACCTCGTTGAGCTCGTTGCCGACGACCTGGGCCGTCAGATCAAGATCATCACCCCCGAGGAGGAGAACACCTTCTCGTTCTACGACGATCCCGCCGACCTTAAGCCGCGCGCCCCGGTCGTCACCGTCATGGGCCATGTCGACCACGGCAAGACGTCGCTGCTCGACGCCATCCGTCACACCGGCGTTGCTGCCGGCGAGGCGGGCGGCATTACGCAGGCCATCGGCGCTTCGCAGGTCATGATCAACGACCGCAAGATCACCTTTATCGATACCCCGGGTCACGCCACCTTTACGGCTATGCGTGCCCGTGGCGCCAAGGTGACCGACATCGTCATCCTGATCGTCGCCGCCGACGACGGCGTCATGCCCCAGACGGTCGAGTCTATTAACCACGCCAAGGCTGCCGGCGTACCCATCGTCGTTGCCGTCAACAAGATAGATAAGCCGGGCGCCAACCCCGACCGTGTGCGTCAGGAGCTCACCGAGTACGGAGTCATCCCCGAGGAGTGGGGCGGACAGAACATGTTCGTCAACATCTCGGCCAAGCAGAAGATCGGTATCGACGAACTTCTGGAGACCGTGCTGCTCCAGGCCGACGTGCTCGAGCTCAAGGCCAACCCGGACACCTTTGCCTCCGGCAACGTCCTCGAGGCCAAGCTCGACAAGGGCCGTGGCTCGGTCGCTACCGTGCTCGTGACCCGCGGTACCTTGCACGTGGGCGATACGCTGGTCGCCGGCCTTACCTACGGCCGCGTCCGCGCCATGCTCGACCCCAAGGGCCGCGCCGTCACCGAGGCCGGTCCCTCCGACGCCGTCGAGATTTTGGGCCTGCAGTCCGTGCCTAACGCCGGCGATGAGTTCCGCGTGTTCGAGGACGAGCGCGAGGCACGTGCGCTGGCCGACGAGCGTTCGCTCAAGGCCCGTATCGAGGAGCAGAGCCGCGTCAAGCACGTCACGCTCGAGAACCTCTTCGAGACCATCGCCGACGCCGAGGTCAAGGAGCTCAACCTGATCATCAAGGCCGACGTCCAGGGTTCCATCGAGGCTCTTCAGGACTCGCTCGACAAGATGGATCAGTCCGAGGTCCGCATCAACACGATCCACTCCGCTGTCGGCGCCATCAACGAGACCGACGTCGTCCTGGCCGACGCCTCCAACGCCATCATCATCGGCTTTGGCGTCCGTCCCGACGGTAAGGCCCGCTCCGCTGCCGAGCGCGAGGGCGTCGAGATCCGTTGCTACGACGTTATCTACAAGTGCCTCGAGGAGCTCGACGCCGCCCGTATCGGCATGCTCAAGCCCACCGAGGTCGAGGTCGCCACGGGTACCGCGACCGTCCTGGACACCTTCAAGGTGCCCAAAGTCGGTATCGCCGCCGGTGTCCGCGTCGAGGAGGGCGAGATCGCCGCGACCGATTCCGTGCGTCTGGTGCGCGACGGTATCGTGGTCTTCAACGGCAAGATCGCCTCGATGCGCCACTACAAGGACGAGGCCAAGAGCCTCAAGAGCGGTTCCGAGGGCGGCATTGGCCTGGAGAACTTCCAGGACATCAAGCCCGGCGACCAGATCGAGGGTTACCGCATCGACCAGGTTGCCCGTACCGAGTAGGGGGTAGCGCTATGAAGCAAACGCAGGCAACCCGCCGTCTGGGCGAGCAGCTTCGCGAGAAGCTTGGTTATATCCTGCTCTTTGAGGTTTCCGATCCGCGTCTCGACCTGGTTACTTTGACCGCGGTCGAGGTCGCGGTGGACCGTTCGTTCGCGCGTGTGTACGTGTCGTGCGATGCGAGCCGCTACGACGAGGTCATGGAGGCGCTCGCAAGCGCCAAGGGCCGCATTCGTAGCCTGTTGGCTCGCTCGCTCGATTGGCGTGTCACGCCCGAGCTCGATTTTCGCATCGATCGCTCGACCGATGAGGCCGAGCGCATCACGCGTGCGCTGGAAAACGTTCCCGCCACGCTTGCGATCGAAAAGGACGAGGACGGCTATCCGATAGCGGATGCCGCCCAGGAGGCAGCTTTAGATGACTAATTCCGCCGACCTCGCCTCGTGCGAGTCTGCAGATATTCAGCGACGCATCCTCGAGCTCATCGAGGGTGCGTCCTCCATTGCGATTTCGGGACATACTTCTCCCGATGGCGATGCCTTGGGCTCCGTATTGGGTCTGGGCCTTTCGCTCATGAAGTTTTTCCCCAACAAGGACATTGCCCTGCTGCTGGCAGACGATGACCCGGTTCCGCGCATCTACCGCTTTATGGAGGGTGCCGACCGTCTGGTGCCGGCATCTGCGTATACCGGCAATCCGGACCTGTTCATCTCGGTGGACGTGCCGGTCGTCGAGCGCCTCAATAATTCCGCCGAGGTGCTTCGTCGCTCCAAGCATGTGGTGTGCTTCGATCATCATCCGGCGCGCGAGGAGTTTGCCGAGCTGAGCCTGAGGCGCGTCGATGCCGCGGCCTGCGCCATGATCATCGACCGCTTCTTGGACAATTGCGGCATTGTCGCACGTGATGGCGTTGCGACCTGCCTGCTGTGTGGCTTGGTTACCGATACCGGCCGTTTTCAGTACCAAAACGCCGATGCCGCCGCGTTCCATGCAGCCTCGCGCCTGGTGGCGCACGGTGCCGATCCGGCGCGCGTTGCGCTCGAGGTCTACCAGAGCATGCGCGTTGAGTTTTTGCACCTCAAGTCCATTGTCATGGGTCGCATTAAGACGGTCGCGCATGGGCGCGTGGCGTATAGCTATGCCTACCAGAGCGACCTTGAAGCCTGCGGCGTCACCTCGGACGAGTGCGACGGCCTGGTCGATGTGGTGCGTTCGGTGATGGGCGTCGAGGTCTGCATGTTCTTAAAGGGCATTGAGGGCGATACCAAGGTGCGTGGCAACCTGCGCTCCAAGGGCGACCTCGATGTGTCCGAGATTGCTGCCAATTTTGGCGGTGGCGGGCATCATGCCGCCGCCGGCTTTTCCAACAACGGAACAATTCTCGAGACGCTCACCGTGGCACTTCCCATGCTGGCCGAGCTGGTAGGGGAGGATCCCGCTTCGGTGACCGTCGAGCTTTAACTTTTTGGATGGTACATGGCTCGTCGTACGCCTTCACAACTGAATATGCTGCTCGCTGTCGATAAGCCGGTGGGCTGCACGTCCCACGATGTGGTCTCGCAATGCCGACGCGCCCTCCATGAGCGGCGTGTCGGCCATGCCGGCACGCTCGACCCCATGGCATCTGGCGTCATGGTGGTGGGTGTGGGCCAGGCCACCCGTCTGCTGGGCATGCTCACGCTCGATACCAAAAGCTACGTCGCCGATATTTCGTTTGGCGCCGAGACCAATACCGATGATGCGGAGGGCGAGGCGGTCCGCACGGTGGCTGTTGCCAACGAGCTCCGCGATCCTGCCTATGCTCGTGAGCGCTTGGCCGCCATGCTGGGCCCGCAGATGCAGGTGCCGCCGGCGTTTTCTGCTATCTCGGTCAATGGCGTTCGCGCCTACAAGTCTGCTCGCGAGGGCAATGCGGTGGACCTACCTCCGCGCCCCGTCGAGGTCTATGCCGCCGACCTGATTGCCGTGGGCGGCGAAGGTGATACGTGTGTGTGGACCGTGGCGTTCTCGGTGAGCAAGGGCACCTATATCCGTGCGCTCGCTCGCGACCTGGGCCGCGCTTGCGATAGCGCCGCGCATATTTCCGCACTTCGTCGCACCGCATCTGGTGTTGTTTCCATTGGCGCCTGTCATGCGGTGGAGGAGCTTTCTCCCGAGTCCGCCGCTGGCTTTGCCCTGGATCCCATTGCGGCCTTGGGCGCCATGCGTGTTGACTTGCCGGGCAATCTTGCCGACGACCTGCTCTGCGGCCGTCGCATTCCCGTTGAGCGTGCGCTTGCCGATTTCGATGTCTCGAAGGCGCTGTTTGCGCTGGTGCTCGATGGGGGACTCAAGGCGCTCGCCCGCATTGAGAGTGGCCGCTTTGTTATGGAGCACGTGTTTCCGCAGGCAATCGGCGGTGTTCGATGATGTTGTCCGCTCATGAGCTCGCGCGTGTCTTTTTCGCGGGCGAGTCGGACGAGGCTCGCATCGTTGCTGCCGATACGTTTGATGAGTGTGAGCACTTGGGTGCCGCATCGATTGCCATCGGCGTGTTCGACGGCGTTCACCGTGGACACCAGGAGCTCATTGCGGCGCTTGTCCGGGATGCCCGTGCCCATGGCTGCAAGGCGGTAGTAGTTACCTTCGATCCCGACCCGGACGTCGTGGTGAGCCCTTCGCCCGCTCAAAAACTGATGACGACGGCCGACCGTCTGCATGCCTTGGCTCAGACCGGGGTCGATGCGGTGGTGGCCGTTCCCTTTACGTCTGAGGTTGCGGCGCTTGACCATGTTGATTTTCTCTCGCTGGTGTCGCGTCTGGTCGACATTCGATCGATTCGCGTTGGCAGTGACTTTAGGCTGGGTCGTGGCGGTGCTTCTGGTGTTGCCGAGATGCGCTCCTGGGGTTCCGAGCACGGCGTTGACGTGTATGGTCACGACCTGCTTTGCGAGGGCGGTGAGGCCATTTGCGCCACCCGCATTCGTCATGAGCTGGGACAGGGCCATGTGGAGCTTGCTGCTGGGTTACTCGGCCGTCCGTATATGGTGCGTGGCGGTGTTATTCGCGGCCGTCACGAGGGTTCTGGCATGGGCTTTCCCACGGCAAACTTGCAGGTTCCCGACGGCATTCAGGTGCCAGCCGATGGCGTGTATGAGGGTCTGGTGCTGGTCGATGACACCGCGTGGCCCGCTGCTGTGAACGTCGGCCTGCCGCCAACGTATGCTGACGATGCGGCATCTGCGCATCTCGAGGCTAATTTAATTGGTTATACGGGCGACCTGTACGGCGCTTCCGTTTCGCTGGCGTTTACGCGCTGGCTGCGTCCCTCGCGTGTGTTCGATTCGCTGGATGAGTTGATCGCGACCGTCGAGGGTAATATCGAGGATATTCGTCACAACTTGGGCGATCAGGGGGTGAGCATCCGTGATTAGCGATGAGGAAAAAGACCAGGTACGCGCTGCGTCTGACCTGGTTG
>CABQXG010000058.1 GCA_902468045.1 uncultured Collinsella sp. | reverse complement strand
GCGCCCTCCAGCTCAAGAGCCTGCGTGCCGAGTTGCGGGGGCGTGGCGACAGTAGCGCGGAAACGCTGGCAGCACTCGAGCAGGCCAACAACGCGCTCGATGCCCTGAACGTCACGCTGGCCGAAACTCGCCGCACGGCCAATGCCATCGCGCAGCAGCAGACGACAGATGCGGCCGTGGAGCAGCAACGTTACCTGACCATCGCACGTGAGTTTTCGCAAGCTGGTGACCGGATGGATGACCTGCGCCGCGAGACGGCCCAACAGCTCGGTGCCAACCGCGAGGGCATCGAGCACCGCCTGGACAAGGTGCGCGAGACGGTCGATGCCCAGCTAGGTGCTATCCGCAAAGACAACAACGTGCAACTCGATCAGATGCGCGCAACGGTGGACGAGAAGCTCTCCCGCACGCTCAACGATCGCCTGTCGGCATCGTTTAAGCAGGTGAGCGACCAGCTCGAGGCCGTGTACAAGGGCCTGGGCGACATGCAATCCATCGCCACCGGCGTGGGCGATCTTAAGCGCGTGCTGGGCAATGTGAAGGCGCGCGGTATTTTGGGCGAGGTGCAGCTGGGTGCGATCCTGACGGACATCCTTACGCCCGACCAGTATCTGGAAAACGTCGCCACCAAGCCCGGCGCCTCGGAGCGCGTTGAGTTTGCCGTCAAGCTGCCGGTGGACGAGGGCGATCCCGTGCTGCTGCCGATCGACTCCAAATTCCCGGGCGACGCGTACGAGCATCTGCTCGACGCCCAGGAGTCGGGCGATGCGGAGGCCGTTGCCGCGGCACGCAAGACGCTCGATATGATGGTGAAGCGCGAGGCCAAGGACATCTGCGAAAAGTACCTGAGCGTGCCCGCGACGACCAACTTTGGCATTCTGTTCGTGCCGTTTGAGGGACTGTACGCCGAGGTCGTCAGCCGCCCCGGGCTTATCGAGACCCTGGGCCGCGACTATCACGTCAACGTAGCCGGTCCCAGCACCATGGCTGCCATTCTCAACAGCCTGCAGATGAGCTACCAGACGTTTAGGCTGCAAAAACGTACCGACGACGTACTGCGCGTGCTCTCTGCTGTCAAGGCCGAGTTGCCACGCTATCAGGCGGCGCTGCGCCGCGCCCAGCAGCAGATCGAGACCGCGGGCAAAACGGTTGAGGGCATCATCACCACGCGTACCAATGTCATGGAGCGCAAGCTCAAGGACATCGACGCGCTGGAAGACGCCAACCAAGCCGATGAGATCTTGGGACTCACATCCGCGGAGCTGCTCGCAGGCCAAAAAGACGAGGACTAGCTGCATCTGACGGCTGTGCGCCTGTACGAGCACGGCGCGGGCGCTTTTCGCATCGCGCTTGTCTGAAGTGCGCTTTAGTGTGCAACAATGGCGTTTCGCCCTATCAGACGCGAAAGGAAGCCCATGTCTCAGAGAAACACCAGTCCGCTCAAACGCTCCACCGTGCGTCGCACGCTGCAGCGTTTTTGGGACGTCACGCGCACGCAGCCGCTGATCGTCTTTCTCTCGGTGTTCTCGTCGGCGGGCTACATCTTTTTGCTCACGTTTGCCAACACCTATGTGATGGCCCTCATCGTCGACCGCGTCCAGGCCGGTCCCGTGGCAGGCGACCAGGTGTTTGAGGTCTTTGGTCCTTACATTCTGGCGCTCGTGCTCGTTAACCTAGTGGGCCAAATCCTCTCCAAGCTGCAGGACTACACCGTCTACAAGCTCGAGATTGCGGGCAACTATCACCTGGCGCGCCTGTGCTTCGACACGCTCTCCAATCAATCCATGACATTTCACACCAGCCGCTTTGGCGGATCGCTCGTGAGCCAGACGAGCCGTTTTATGAGCGGCTATACGGGGCTGGTCGACGTGACGGTGTATTCGCTCATCCCCACCATCACCTCGGTCATCTGCACGGTGGCGGCGCTCGCCCCGGTGGTGCCCGCATTTACCGTGATCCTGGTGTGCATCATGGCCGTCTACATCGCGTTTGTCTGGCTTATGTACAAGCGCATCATGCCGCTTTCGGCCGCGACGTCCGCCGCGCAGAACAAGCTCTCGGGCGTGCTCTCCGACGCGGTCACGAACATCTTGGCCGTCAAGACCTGCGGGCGCGAGGACTTTGAACGCGATCTGTTCGACGCCGCCGATCGTGCCGCGCGCGACGCCGAGACGGTCTCGATGCACGCCATGATGCAGCGCAACTTTACGACCTCGGGCCTCATCGTCATCACCATGGCCGTGGTGAGTGTGTTCGTGGCGGGCGGCAACGCGTGGTTTGGCATCTCGGCCGGCTCGCTCGTCATGATCTTTACCTACACCTGAACTACGTGAGTTCCATGATGCAGCGCATCAACCGCGCGCTCGGCGATGCGGCCGAGATGACGCGCGTGCTGGACGAGCCACGTTTGGTGGCAGACGACCCGGACGCCCCTGAGCTCAAAGTGACCGAGGGCGCGATTGATTTTGAGCACCTGAGCTTTGCGTACCGTGACGCTGCGGCGGGCGAGAGCGTGTTCGATGACCTGACACTTCATGTGGCAGCGGGCCAGCGCGTGGGCCTGGTGGGCAAATCGGGCTCGGGTAAGACGACGCTCACAAAGTTGCTGCTGCGCCTGGACGATGTCCAGGGCGGCCGCGTGCTCGTGGACGGTCAGGATGTCTCGCGCTGCACGCAGCAGAGCCTGCGCCGCCAGGTTGCCTACGTGCCGCAGGAGGCACTGCTGTTCCACCGCTCCATTCGCGAAAACATTGCCTACGGTCGTCCCGGCACCACTGATGAGCAGATTCGCGAGGCAGCGCGCCTGGCCAACGCCCTGGAGTTTATCGACCGCTTGCCCCGTGGCTTTGACACCATGGTGGGCGAGCGCGGCGTCAAGCTCTCGGGCGGCCAGCGTCAGCGCGTGGCTATCGCCCGCGCCATCCTAACCGACGCGCCGATTCTGGTGCTCGACGAGGCGACCTCTGCCCTCGACAGCGAGTCCGAGGCGCTGGTGCAGGAGGCGCTCGAGAACCTGATGCGCGGCCGCACCTCCATTGTGGTGGCGCACCGCCTGTCTACCGTGGCGGCGCTCGACCGCATTGTGGTGCTGGCCGATGGCGAGATCGTCGAGGACGGCACGCATGCGCAGCTCGTCGAGGCGGGTGGCGAGTACGCGAGCCTGTGGAGCCGTCAGACCGGCGCATTCTTGGAGGCGTAAGCGTCTCGGACGTGGGACAATTGTGCCCATAAGTTTATTGTGCCGTTGAGCCGAGGAGTCGTTATGCCACGCGAGACCAATGCCGCCAAGCGCGAGCGCGCCGTTGAGGTGTGTGAGCGCCTCAACCGTCGCTATGGCCCGGTCGAGTGCTTTTTGGACCACGAGAATCCCTTCCGCCTGCTGATCGCGGTACTGCTCTCGGCGCAAACGACCGATGCGCAGGTCAACAAGGTGACGCCGCGGCTGTTTGCCCAGTGGCCCACGCCCGAGGCCATGGCTGGGGCGAGCGTGGCTGACGTGGCAGACACCATCAAGTCACTCGGCTTCTACAAGAGCAAAGCCAAGCATGCCGTCGAGGCCGCGCAGATGATCGTCGCCGACTATGGCGGCGAGGTGCCGGCCGACATGAAGGAGCTCGTGAAGCTGCCGGGCGTGGGACGCAAGACGGCGAACATCGTGCTCAACGTGGGGTATGGCATCGTGGAGGGCATTGCGGTGGACACGCACGTCAACCGCATTGCGCACCGCCTGATGCTGAGCCCCAAGACGCATGTCAAGGAGCCGCTCAAGACCGAGCAAGATCTGCTCAAGATTTTGCCGCACGAGTATTGGAAGTCGGTCAACCATCAGTGGATCACCTTTGGTCGCGAGATCTGCGATGCCCGCAAACCCAAGTGTGACGAGTGTCCGCTGGCAGATTTGTGCCCCAGCGTGCGCGTAGCGGGGTAGGGCGGAACGCATTTTCGTCTGGCGTTTTTTGCGGGGCTGGGTTTGCCCTTGAGCCGGAGTCCTCTCCATGCGCTACCATGACAGACAATGTATTTGACGTACGACCCGCCGAGCTTGCCCCGGCGGGCTTTTGGCGTTGCGATGCCGGAGGAACAGCATGCTCATTCACCGTATAGCCGCGCAGCTCTACACTGCCGAGGCGCTGCAGACCGTCGAGGCCGGACTCGATGCCGGCGAGGACGTGACGCTGGCCGTGTCGCAGTCGGGCCGCACGCTTATGGCGGCCGCCCAGTTTGCGCGCCGTCCGCGCCCGACGGTCTACATTGTGAGTGGCGAGGATGCGGCCGATCGCGCCGCGCGCAGCCTTGCCGCCTACGTGGGCCTGGCGCACGTGTGCCGTTTTCCCGAGCGCAAGGACTATCCGTGGCGCGAGCAGGCGCCCGACGATGCCGTGGTGGCGCAGCGCTGCGAGGCTCTGGGGCGCATCGTGCGCGGGGACAACTGCATCATGGTTGCCTCGGCCCGCGCGCTGCTGCGCTGCGTGCCGCCGGTCGAGAGCCGCTATTGGGAGTCCACGACCTTTGCGGTGGGCGAGGAGATTCCTTTTGACGAGGTGCCGCAGCGCCTGGTGGGCATGGGCTACACCAATGCCGGTGCCGCCGACGCGCCCGGCCTGTTCCGCGTGCACGGCGACACCGTAGAGGTGTTCCCCGCACAGGAAAAGGCGCCCGTGCGCATCGAGTTCTTCGGTGACGAGATTGACCGCATCCGCCGCATGGTGAGCTCCACGGGGCAGACCATCGGCAACGAGGACAGTATCGAGATCTTCCCCTGCCGCGAGCTGGCGCTTACCGACGATGCCGTCCACAACATGCACGTGGCGCTCTACCGTGCCAGCCAGGACGACAGCAAGCTGGCGGCGCTGCTCGAGATGGTGGGTGCGCGCATCGTCACGCCCGAGCTCGACCGCTTTTTGCCGGTGATGTACGGCCAGACCGTAAGCCCGTTGGCGCACGTGAGCGGCAAGGCACTCGTGGTTCTGTCCGAGCCGCGCTCGCTGTTCGACGACTGCCTGCGCGCCTACGAGGATATTGAGGCCCGTGCCGGCGAGGCAGGGATTGACCGCCTGGATGGTCTGTACGTGCGCGCCCAACAGCTCGATTTTGGTGCCCAGCAGCGCCTGAACTACGTGAGCCTCATTCGTGCCGGCGGCGCGGTGACGGCAGAGCTCAAGATTGAGCAGCCGGCCATCGCAGGCTCGGACAACCGTTTTATGACGCGCATCCAGGAGGTCGTGGGCAAGCGCTATGCCTGCGTGTTTGCCATCCCCGACCGCGGTGCGCGCGAGTCGATGGAGCTCACCTTTGGCGACGAGGGCATTACCTTTGAGGAATCGCTGACCGCGGCGCCCGAAAATGTCGGCGCTATCGGCGACCGCGTTCGCGTGGCAGCGGCGGATTCCGCCGACCGTGCCGCACGCCAGGAGGCCCATGCTTCCATTCGCGAGCGTAAGGCCGACGCGCTCAACGCCCGCTCGCTCGAGGCGGGCGCCGCGCAGGCTGCCGCCGGCGCCGCCGTGCCCACTATTTCGCGCGGACGTGTGACCTTTGTCGATGCCGCCTTGCCGCAGGGCGTGGTGGTGCCCGATGCCAGCCTGGCCGTGTTCTCGATCGCCGACCTCAACGCCCGCATGGACGCCAACCGCGCGCGCAGCCGCCGCAAGGTGGACATTACGCAGATCACGTTCCCGTTTAAGCCGGGCGATTACGTGGTGCACGCTACCCACGGCATCGCGCTCTTTAGCGAGATCGCGCGCCAGGAAGTGGGCGGCAAGGAACGCGACTACTTTTTGCTGGAATATGCCGATGGCGACAAGCTCTACGTGCCGCTCGAGCAGGTCGACCGCATCACGCGCTACGTTGGCCCCGACGGCGACAAGCCGCGCCTGACCAGGCTCAACACAGCCGACTGGACGCGCGCTACCAACAAGGCGCGCAAGAACGCCAAAAAGCTGGCGTTTGACCTGGTCGACCTGTATACGCGCCGCTCGTCGATTACCGGTATCGCCTGCCCGCCCGACACGCCCGAGCAGATTGAGATGGAGGAGAGCTTCCCTTACGACGAGACGCGCGACCAGCTGGAGGCCATCGCCGATATTAAGGCCGACATGGAGGCGCCCAAGCCCATGGACAGCCTGCTCTGCGGCGACGTGGGCTTTGGCAAGACCGAGGTCGCCCTGCGTGCGGCGTTTAAGTGTGTGGACTCCGGCCGTCAGGTCATGGTGCTCTGTCCCACGACCATTCTGGCCCAGCAGCACTACGAGACCTTCTTTGAGCGCTTTGCCCCGTTTGGCCTCGAGGTCGAGGTGCTCAGCCGCTTCCGCACGCCGGCGCAGCAGAAGCGCGCGCTCAAGGCGTTTGCCGAGGGCACGATCGATGTGCTCATCGGCACGCACCGCTTGCTTTCGGCCGATGTGAACCCAAAGAACTTGGGCCTGGTGATCATCGACGAGGAACAGCGCTTTGGCGTGCAGCACAAGGAGCAGCTCAAGAACCTGCGCGAGCAGATTGACGTGCTCACGCTTTCGGCAACGCCTATTCCACGAACCATGCAGATGGCCACGAGTGGCGTGCGCGACATGAGCCTGATCACGACGCCGCCGACCGGGCGTCGTCCCGTGATCGTGCACGTGGGGGAGTACGACCCCGATGTGGTGAGCGCGGCGATTCGCCTGGAGGTGGGCCGCGGCGGTCAGGTGTATTACGTGTCCAACCGCGTCAAGACCATCGATGACGCCGTGGCACGCGTGCACGAGGCCGCGCCCGAGGCGCGCGTGGGCGTGGCGCACGGCAAGATGAGCCCGCGCGAGGTCGAGGACGTGATGATCGAGTTCGCGACCAAGAAGATTGACGTGCTCATCGCCACGACCATCGTGGAGAGCGGCATCGACAACGCGACCGCCAACACGCTCATCATCGAGGACTCGCAGCGCCTGGGTCTGGCACAGCTCTACCAGCTCAAGGGCCGTGTGGGCCGTTCTGCCACGCAGGCCTACGCGTACTTTATGTTCCCGGGCGAGCTGCCGCTCACCGAGGAGGCGACGGCGCGCCTGACCGCACTTTCCGAGTTCCAGGACCTGGGCAGCGGCATGCGCATCGCCATGCGCGACCTGGAGATTCGCGGCGCCGGCTCGCTTATGGGAGCCGAGCAGCACGGCAACCTGTCGAGCGTGGGCTTTGACCTGTTTACGCAGATGCTGGGCCAGGCCGTGGCCGAGGCGCGCGGCGATGACGACGCCGGCGTGGAGGCGGCGAGCGTGGGTATTAACCTGCCGGCCGACTACTTCTTGTCCGAGGAGTACCTGCCGGCGGTGGATCAGCGCGTGCTCGTGTACCGCAAGCTCGCAGCGGCCGAGGACT
>CABQXG010000057.1 GCA_902468045.1 uncultured Collinsella sp. | reverse complement strand
CGATGCCATGGATCTGGACGAACTCGACGCGTGGCTCCAGCGCACTGAGGATGCCCTCGGTGCCGGCAGCGTCACCTATACCTGCGAGCTTAAGATCGACGGCCTTGGCGTGGCGCTTACCTACCAAAACGGCAGCTTCGTGCGCGCGGCCACGCGCGGTGACGGCACCACGGGCGAGGACGTGTCGCTCAACGTCCGTACCATCAGGGATGTGCCCATGCACCTGTCCGAGCCGGCGCTCGCCCACATGGGTGCCGACCGCGAGCGCACCATTGAGGTACGCGGCGAGGTCTATATGCCCAAGGGCAGCTTTGTTCGTCTGAATGAAGAGGCCGATGCCGAGGGGCGCGACCCCTTCGCCAACCCGCGCAACGCCGCCGCCGGCAGCCTGCGCCAAAAGGATCCCAAGGTCACGGCGCGCCGCGACCTGGCCACCTTTATCTATGCCATCGCCGATACCGACCCGCTGCACGTCCACAGCCAGCGCGAGTTCCTCGATTGGCTGCGTAGCGCCGGCTTTAGCGTCAACCCTAACGTGGCTCGTTGTGCCACGCCGGCCGAGGTCCACGAGTTCTGCGCCCAGGCCCTCGAGCATCGCGGTGACCTGGACTACGACATCGACGGCGTGGTCGTAAAGGTTGACAGCTTCCAGCAGCAGCTCGACCTGGGCTTTACCGCCCGCGCGCCGCGCTGGGCCATTGCCTTTAAGTTCCCGCCCGAGGAAAAGCAGACCGTCCTGCGCGAAATTCGCATCCAGGTTGGCCGCACCGGTGTGCTCACGCCGGTCGCCGAGTTCGACCCGGTGACGGTCGCCGGCTCCACCATCGCGCGCGCCACGCTGCACAACATCGACGAGATCCGCCGCAAAAACGTGCGTGAGGGCGACACTATCATCGTGCACAAGGCGGGCGACGTGATCCCCGAGGTCGTGGGTCCGGTGCTCGACAAGCGCCCGGTCGATTCGGCCGACTGGCACATGCCCGAGGTCTGCCCCGTGTGCGGCAGCCCCGTGGTCCACGAGGACGGCGAGGTCGCCTACCGTTGCGTTTCCATCGACTGCCCCGCGCAGCTCAAGGAGCGACTGCTTCACTGGGTGAGCCGCGGCTGCATGGACGTCGATGGCCTAGGCGACGAGATCGTCGACAAGATGATCGCCGCCGGCCTGATCCATGATGTCGCGGACTTCTACCAGCTCACGGTTGACGACATCGCCGGCCTGGACACGGGGCGCACCTATGCCAGCTCCAACAGCAAAAAGGGCGTCAAGAAGGGCGATCCCATTCCGGTAGGCCTCAAGACGGCCGAGAAAATCATCGCCGAGCTCAACAAGTCCAAGAGCCAGCCGCTCGGTCGCGTGCTGTTTGCCCTGGGTATCCGCCATGTGGGCAAGAGCGTGGGCGAGGTCATCGCCGAGCGATTCCTGTCGATCGACAAGCTCATCTTGGCGAGCGAAGAGGACATCGCCGAGTGCGAGGGCATCGGTCCCAAGATTGCGGCGAGCGTCAAGCAGTTCCTGGCCGTGCCCGAAAATCTTGCCGTGCTGGAGCGTCTGCGCCAGGCGGGCCTGTCGCTCGAGGTCGACTTGGGCGCCGCTCATGCGCAAGCCGCAGCCGACGCTGGCGTGGCGGGCGAGCTCGCCGACGCGCAGCCGCTCGCGGGTCTGACCTTCGTGCTCACCGGCACGCTCGTCAACCGCACGCGCGACGAGGCGGGCGCGGCGCTCAAGGTGCTCGGCGCCAAGGTTTCGGGCAGTGTGTCAAAGAAGACGAGCTATCTGGTTGCCGGTCCCAAAGCGGGTTCCAAGCTTACCAAGGCCGAGCAGCTGGGCGTACCCGTACTGGATGAGGACGCACTCGAACAGATCCTGGCTACTGGTCAGGTGCCCCGGGCTTAGCGCATCGATAAGCAAATTGAAGAACCGCCCGGAAGCACGATGCTTTCCGGGCGGTTCTTACTTTGCTGGGGAAACCGGCACCGTGATCTGCGTCACGTAGGTCGCTGGGTCGTCACTGATGATGTCGTCGATGAGGGCGATTTCGCGTCGCCCCGCTACGCCATCAGTTTGTCAAAAGCTCCGCGGCGGTTGAGTACGGTAAATGCGACAACACAGATGACTGCCGACAAAATCGATCCGCACGGCGAGGCGATGCCCATGGGAAACAACGTATCGGAATAGGCGTTCGACAGCAGCCAGGCGCCGGGCACGCGAATGAGCGCCACCGCCAGCACGTTGTGCGCAAAGCCGATGTAGCTCTTGCCATACGCAGCGAAAAAGCCGCTAAAGCAAATGTGGATGCCGGCAAAGATTGCGTCGAAAATATAACTGTGCATATAGCCGGTGCCGGCCGCGACCACCGCGGGGTCCTTGGCAAAAAAGCCGATAAACGCCGGCGCCACCAGCCACATCAGCACCGTAATCAGGCAGCCATACACTACCGAGATGGTCATGGCATCTTTGAGCACCTGACGTGCACGATCGCCCTTGCCCGCGCCGGCGTTTTGCGCCGTGAGCGCGCTGACGGTGGCACCCATGGAACTCGGCACAATGAACAAAAAGCTGATCATCTTCTCGACCAGGCCCACGGCAGCGGCATCGACCAGGCCGCGATGGTTGGCGATGACGGTGATAAACATAAACGCCACCTGGATGCAGCCGTCCTGCACGGCCACGGGCACGCCGATCTTAAGAATGCTGCCGAGCACCTCGGGCTGGGGACGCAGGTCGCTGCGCTTAACGTGGATGTTCGTACGGCGGCTCTTAAGCCACACGAGTGCGAGCGCAACGCTGGCCGTCTGGGCGGTTACCGTGCCGAGCGCCGCGCCCACGGGGCCGAGCCCCATGTGGCCGATAAACAGAAAGTCGAGCGTGATGTTAATGACGCACGCGACGCCAATCACGTACATAGGCGAGCGCGAATCGCCCAGCCCGCGAAAGATGGCCGAAAGAATGTTGTACGCGGCGATAAAGGGAATGCCGATAAAGCAGATGCGCAGGTAGGCGGCGGTGCCTTCGACTGCTTCGGCCGGCGTTCCAATGAGCGCCACGATTTGCGGGCATAGTGCAAACAAGATGGCGGCCAGCACCACCGAGACGCCCATAAAGAGTGTGATAGTGTTGCCGATGGCGGTCTCGGCGCGATCGAAGCGACGCGAGCCCACGGCGTGGCCGACGATGACCGTCGTTCCCATGGCCAGGCCCACGAGCGTCACGGTAATGATGTAGAGCGTCTGCGCGCCATTGCCCACGGCGGTGATGCCGGCGGCGCCGCTAAACTGCCCCATCATGTACAGGTCGGCCATGCCGTAGAGCATCTGCAAAAAGTACGAGAGCATATAGGGCAGGGCAAAGACCGCGATGGTCTTAAGGACATTGCCGCGTGTGAGGTCGTGTTCCATGGGCGGGGCTTTCTGGCTGGGTTTGTTTACATACCAGTGTAGTGAAAACCCTATAACGATTGTAGAGTCAAGGTTTGTGTTGGCGGTGGGGCGAAAAAGTCACGCATGCGTTCATTTCCAATTGAATACAGGGGTGCGCCCTGCGAGCATGAAGCCTGCGCTAGCCTTGCAGAAATCGATTTCGGAACACTTGACACCGCCGCACGGCGCGCCATAATACGTGGGTTTGCGAACAACGTTTGATGGGGGATGAACCTGCGTGCGCAATCTCAAGATCCTGTTTTCCTACTTGGGGGAATACCGTCGCGACGCCATGTTCGGCGTGCTCTTTGTGACGGCCGAGACGGCGCTCGAGCTGTTTATCCCGGTTATCATGGCAAATATCATCGATGTGGGCGTGCCCGCGGGCGACATCAACTACATGCTGTTGCAGGGTACGTATATGTTGGTATGCGCCGCATTTTCGCTGGTACTTGGCTTGGGCTATGCACGCACGTCTGCTCGCGTCGCCTCGGGGCTGGGCGCTAACCTGCGCGAGGCCGAGTATCGCAAGATCCAGACGCTCGCTTTTGGCAATCTGGACAACTACGACGCCAGCTCGCTCGTCACTCGCATGACTACCGACATCACCGTGATTCAAAACGCCGTAGGTAACGGCTTCCGCCCCATGGTGCGCGGGCCGGTAAATCTGGTCATGGGCCTCGTCTACGCTTTTGCGCTCTCGCGCGAGCTCGCGGCGGTCTTTGCCGTCATTCTGCCGATGCTCGCCATCGTGCTCGGTATCATTACCGTGCGTGTGAGCCCGCTCTACCGCCAACTCCAGACCTCGATGGACCACCTCAACGGCGTGGTGCAAGAGGACCTTACCGCCGTGCGCGCCGTGAAGGCTTACGTGCGCGCTGAGCACGAGTGCGACAAGTTCGACACCGTCAATACCGAGCTCGCCGGCACGGCGACCAAGACCTTTGGCAACGCTGTGCTCAACCTGCCGGTGTTTCAGCTGTCGATGTACGTGGCGGCGCTTTCCATTCTGTGGATTGGCGGCCGCATGATCATCGAAGGTCGCTTGGGCGTGGGCTCGCTCACGGGCTTTATGAGTTACGTGCTGCTGATCATGAACTCGCTCATGATGATTTCCAACGTGTTTTTGCTGCTCACACGCGCTCTCACGAGCGTGGGCCGTATCGCAGAGGTGCTCGATGAAGAGCCCTTTATCGCCAATCCTGCGGGGGACCTCGCGACTGCGGCGCCAACGGACGGCAGTATCGAGTTTCGCGGCGTGTCGTTTAAATACCGCGCGGATGCTGCCGAGGATGTGCTCGAGCATATCGACCTTCGCATCGAGAGCGTCTCGACGGTGGGCATCCTCGGCGGCACGGGCTCGGGCAAGAGTTCGCTTGTGCAGCTGATTGCGCGCCTGTACGACGCCACTGAGGGCACCGTGCTTGTGGGCGGACACGACGTGCGCGACTACGACCTCGCGACCTTACGCGATGCCGTGGGCATTGTGCTGCAAAAGAATGTGCTGTTCACGGGCACCGTGCGCGAGAACCTGCAGTGGGGTAATCCGCAGGCGTCGGACGATGAGCTCCTCGCGGCTTGCCGCGCGGCGTGCGTGGACGAGTTCCTTGATCGCATCGGCGGACTCGACGGCGAGTTGGGCCAAGGCGGCGCCGGTGTCTCGGGTGGCCAGAAGCAGCGCCTGTGTATCGCCCGTGCACTGCTGAAGAATCCCAAAATCCTCATCCTGGACGACTCGACCTCCGCGGTGGATACGAAGACCGACTCGCTGATTCGCAATGCTTTTGAGACCGAGATCCCGGGCACGACGACGATCATCATCGCCCAGCGCCTCTCCTCGGTGAGCCATGCCGATCAGATCATCGTCCTGGACGACGGTCGTATCACGGAACGTGGCACTCACGAGGAGCTGATGGCAGCGGGCGGCGAGTACCGAGAGATCTACGATTCCCAGAACGCCGCGAGCGAAAGCGAGGTGGCCTGACATGGCACGCACGCGCAACTCCCGAATCGACGACGCTGACAAGCTCGAGGGTATTGAGCGTCCCTTCGGCCGCTTAATGGCCTACGTCTTCCGGCACTATCCGGTGCGCATCTGCCTGACGATTGTGTGCATCATCCTCGCATCCGTGGCCTCGGCCGTCGGCTCGATCTTCATGCAGCAGATCGTCGACAACGTCGTGACCCCGGGCCTGGAGAGCGGCTTCGACGCGGTGCGAGGAACCCTGGTACGCCTCGTCGTCACGATGGCTGTCATCTTCGGTGTCGGCGTTATTGGCAGCTTCATCTACACGCGTGCCATGGCGATCGTGACGCAGGGGACACTCAAGCACATGCGTGACGACATGTTCGACTCGATGGAGCGCCTGCCCCTGCGATTCTTCGACACGCACCCGCACGGCGCGATCATGTCGACCTACACGAATGACACGGACGCGATCCGCCAGCTGATCGGCCAGTCGATCCCGACGCTCATCCAGTCGGGCCTGACCATCATCGTGCTGGTTGGCACGATGCTCTACTACTCCGTGTGGCTGTTCCTCGTTGTGCTCCTCGTGGGTGTGCTCATGGCCTTCCTGACCGGCAAGCTTGGTGGCCTGTCGGGCCGCTTCATGAAGGCCCAGCAGGCGGCTCTCGCTGACGAAGAAGGCTTCATCGAAGAGATGATGGACGGCCAGAAGGTCGTCCAGGTCTTCAACCACGAGCAGGATGCCAAGGATGAATTCGTGGAGTTCAACCAGAAGCTCTTCGAGTCCTCGCAGAAGGCGAACATCTACGGCAACGTGCTGCTGCCTGCCCTGGGCAACATCGGCAACATCATGTACGTCGTCATCGCCATCGTCGGCGGCGTCATGATCCTGGAACAGACGCCGAACATCCACCTTGTCGGCGTCGACGTGATCACGGTCGGCGTGGTCGTCTCCTTCCTGGGCATGGTCCGTAACTTCTCGCAGACCATCGGCCAGATGTCCATGCAGGTTCCCATGATTGCCCTCGGTATGGCGGGTGCGGGCCGCGTTTTCGCGCTCATCGACCAGAAACCCGAGGAGGACGAGGGCTACGTGACCCTCGTGCGTGCGCGCGAGCTGCCCGATGGCACGCTCGAGCCGACCGAGGAACGCACGGGAATCTGGGCGTGGCGCCATCCTCACCAGGCCGACGGCTCCGTCACATACTCGCGCCTGCGCGGCGAGCTGGTCATGGAGGATGTCGACTTCTCCTACGACGGTGAGAAGCAGATCCTGCATGACATCTCCCTGTGGGCCAAGCCCGGCCAGAAGATCGCCTTCGTGGGCGCGACGGGTGCTGGAAAGACGACGATCACCAACCTGATCAACCGCTTCTACGACATCGATGATGGCAAGATCCGCTACGACGGCATCAACATCAACAAGATCCACAAGCCGGACCTGCGCCGCTCGCTCGGCGTGGTCCTGCAGGACGTCAAGCTGTTCACGGGCACGGTCATGGAGAACATCCGCTACGGCCGCCTGGACGCCACGGACGAGGAATGCATTGCCGCCGCGAAGCTGGCCAATGCGGACTCCTTCATCCGACGCCTGCCCGAGGGCTACGACACGATGCTGACGGGCAACGGCTCGAACCTCTCGCAGGGCCAGGCCCAGCTCCTGTCGATCGCGCGTGCCGCCGTGGCTGATCCTCCGGCGATGATCCTGGATGAGGCAACCTCCTCGATTGATACGCGCACCGAGGCCCACGTGCAGCAGGGCATGGATAACCTCATGGAGGGGCGCACGGTCTTCGTGATCGCCCACCGCCTGTCGACGGTTCGTAACTCGGACGCCATCATGGTCCTCGACCACGGTCGCATCATCGAGCGCGGCAGCCACGACGACCTGATCGCCCAGAAGGGCGTGTACTACCAGCTTTACACGGGTGCCTTCGAGCTCGAGTAGTCGCTGGCGGATTGCAGCAATGCCCCGGCCTCGTTT
>CABQXG010000056.1 GCA_902468045.1 uncultured Collinsella sp. | reverse complement strand
GTTGCGGCTCAGCTTGGAGAAGAGGGCGGAACGCTTGGCGTCCTGCGCGCCCTTACGATGCTTGGTTGTGGCCCACTTAGAGTGTCCGGACATACGTGTCTCCTATCGGTTTCGACCTAAAGCCCAGCGCAGATGCTCGGGCAATATAAACAAACGTCGTTATGATATACCTACTGGCCTGCGAGATAAACCCCAAAATGAAGGCGTCGTGATGATGCAGCCCCTTAGTGCAAAGTAACCTGTCCCCTTTGCACCAAATTAGGACCAGAGGAGGTCGCTGCGGGTGATGGTGGCGCCAATGGCAAAGGGCATGCAGGCGATGACCGGATACAGGTAGCGCATGTAGGTCGAGCCGTTGCAGGGACCGATCAGGCACACGGCGAGCACGCCCAGCAGCGGCACCCAAATGGCCAGCCCGCGCCACGAATGACGACGTAGCAGATAGACCACCACGGCGATCATGATCCACACATAGGTGGCCGAGCTCATGGTGAGCGAGATAAACGGGATGCGCTGCACCGCCACGCGATACAGGTTGATCAGGTGGTCGCACCAGCGTACAACCTTGCTATCGACCGGATGGAAGTCGAAGTACTTGAGGTTATCGGGCTTTGCCATGATCTCGGCACTACGCGCCGTGCTGTAGACCCAGGCATCGCGCGCGCTCGGATAAAAATAACCATAGTAGTTATTGATAAGCGCCGAAATATAGCACTCGGGATCCTTCTTAAACATCTGAGCCCATACCTCAAAATAGGCATCGATGTCCTCCTGCGAGGCATACTCGTTAAAGCAGTTCTTGACGGCATCGGACTTGTCGGGGTTGTAGCGGCGGCCCAGGTTCTCGTACTTGAGTACGCGATCGATCACGGCACGCTCTTCGTCGGTCACCAAGCCGTCGCAAGGAGCCTCCACAATGGTGCCGTCCTCCTTAACCGTGGGGTTGACGCCCGAGTTGAGGCCGTCGTGCTTTTGGACGAAACGAGCCGTCTGCTGGAACGGAATCGAGAGGATTTCGCGCTTGGAACCAGGCGTGATATCGTGCGCCGGCATAAAGACCTTGGTGAAGTACATATTAGAGGCAAGGCAGAGCGCGAGCACCGCGAGGACACCGACCCAGCGGAAGCGCGGGATGGCGCCCGAAGGCGCAGCACCAGTCTGCTTGGCTGCACGACGAGCCACATGCGCGTCCCATGCGCTAAACGCCGCCGCGATTACGCATGCCGCCAGGGGAAACACCAGGCCGCCGTTGCGCAAAAACGTGGAACCCATGGCGCCCAGAGCAAGCAGCAGCCAGTCGTGGCGCGCAAAGAGCACGGGGGCTTTCTCGCCCGCTCGCTCAACATTGGCATCACGACGGGGCAAGCCACATGCCACGAGCTTGACGGTCTGTACCAGCAGCACCAAGAACGCGTCGGCAAAAAGCACGTCTTTGGTGAGCAACGCCGCGTAGTTAGAGAACATCGGCATAAACGCAAAGAACAGCAGGATCGCACCGCGAACCGGCAGGCTCACGCCCAGTTTGCGCAGCGACGAAATGGAATAGGCCATGCAGGCGGCCGTGATGACGAACTGAGCACAGGTGTAGATGGCAAGACCCGCGTTAGCGCTGTTGAACAGCGAAAGCCCCAGCTGAACGCACGAGCCGATAATGGCCGTGTGCACTACGGGATGATGCCCGTTGAGCAGCACGTTGGGGTTGAGTAGGCACAGGTAGTCGCTCGTGCCGTTGGGATAGTTGAACCACTGGCGAATCTGCGCACCCGTATCTCCCATAAAAAGACCGGGCAGCGAAGCGATGAGCGTGGGCGCCCAGGCGACCATAAGCACCAGGAAGGGCCCGGCAAAGGGATGGACCGAGAGCACGGCGTGAGTCACACGCCATACGCGGCCAAAGTGCGCTTCGGAAAACGGAATGCGCCGAGAGCTCAGCCAATCTAGACACTCAAAGGCAAGGTAGAAGGCAACGATCGCCAGGAGCATCCAGCCCGCGCCGCCAATCCAGGCGCAGATGATGCGAGCTTTATCGCCAAGGACAATCTCGGCCGAGTCGGTGAGATCGTAGCTGCGGCCGAACACCATGCAGATGGCAAAGAACAGCGACGGCAGAATGACCGATGGACGCCAGGTGTCGCCACGGCCAAAGAACACGTAGCGAAACGGCAAGGTGAGCAGGCAGGCAAGTGCAAGCAGCATGACCGCGTCGGTATGGCCGGCAAACGAGAGGAGCACCTCGTAGCACACGTACAGCATGCCCGAAGCTTTGGGGTCAATCGCCAAGACTGCGTTGCTCGACACCGGGGCAGGATCGATGGAAAACGCCGTGGTCGCCAACAGCGCGAGCAAAAATGCGATGAGCGTCTGCTTGGCGGGGTAGCGCTTAAACCAGACGATGCGGGCAGCGTCGCGCGCAGCCGTTGTGGAGAGATCGGAATCCTTCACAGTTCAAAGAACCTTTCTAGAAACCTGCAAAAAAGGGACAGGTTTATTTTGGCAGGTTTTATCTGGGGAAACGTTACGGTTCTGTCATCGTTGCCCAGCAAACCACCACAAAGGTGCCTGTCCCCTTTGTGGTGGTTAGGCGTCGAGGTAGATGCGCTGGGGCCGATTGCGGCGACGAGCAAAGATGATGAGCGCCAGGCCCGTGATTACGAGCGGAAGACTCAGCAGCTGACCCATGGTGATGACGCCACCCAGCAGATAACCCAGCTGGGCATCGGGCACGCGCACAAACTCAATGAGGAAGCGGACGATGCCGTAACCCATCACAAACACGCCCATAAACGTGCCTTGGGGCAGTAGCGGCTTTTTGCGGCTGAGCACCTGCAGAATGCAAAAGAGCACGATGCCCTCAAGAAATGCCTCGTAGAGCTGGGAGGGGTGACGCGGCATATCACCCGCGGTGCCACCGAAGACAACGCCCCAGGGCAGATCGGTCGGCTTGCCCCACAGCTCACCATTGACAAAGTTGGCACAACGGCCCAGGCACAAAGCCAGCGGCGCGCCGATGACGGCAAGGTCTGCCAAAGTCCATGCGTCGAGCTTATACATGCGGCACACGATGATGCCGCCGATAATGCCGCCCACCAAGCCGCCATGGAAGCTCATGCCGCCCTCGTTGGTGGCAAAGATCTCGAGCGGATGCGCCCAGTAGTAGCCGTCGCCGTAAAAGATGACGTAGAACAGGCGCGCACCGATAATGAGGCCAAAGACCACGCCGACCACGACACTCGTCAGGTCATCAATCGTGATGTTAAAACCCCAGCGACGCTGCGTGCGGTACATGACGACCGCCGTGAGCAGGGCGCCGACCACGTAGGCCAGGCCGTACCAGTAGATGGTGATGGGCCCCGCCGAGATGGCGACGGGATCAAGCATATGGTAGAAGTCGTTGAGCATGTCGACCCTCCTACTCCCTACATACAAATGCGGCCGCGGGCCTTGCGCTCGCAGCCGCATATTTGGGCGTAACGTTTATGCGGAGTATGCCGTCCGCAGCTTTCGCATCTTAGAACGGCGCGTACTCGTCGTACAGGTCGTCGGTCTCGCCGGAGGCATTGACCTGCTCGACACGGGTAACGCCGGGCACATGCTCCTTGAGGATACGCTCGATACCCATGGACAGGGTCAGTGCGCTCATAGGGCAGCCGGCGCAGGCGCCCTGCAGCTCCAGCTTGACGACACCCTCGTCGTCGACGCCCACATACTCCATATCGCCGCCGTCAGCCTGCAGGTTGGGGCGGATCTCCTCAAGAACCTTCTTAAGCAGCTCTTCGTTAACAGCCACAGGGGCTCCTTTCTCACAATAACGCGGGCGTGCCCGCGGACAGGGGCTATGTTACTACAGCCATGTACCCGCTCACGAGCCATCCATGCGCGCGGACACGACTTTCACGAGCAGTCAATTTGGGACGGGGCTCTTTTAGCTGCTTTTTGTTGCCAACTGGCGTTGCCACGCGCTACTGCTGAGCCTGTCCCCCGGTACCAATCTGGACATCGACGATAACCTGGCGGTAGCTGATGCCACAGGAGTCGAGAATGCAGCGGCTGATGCGCCCATCATCGGTGTCGGCGTACTTGTTGTCCAGGTAGACGACCTCGCCCACGCCCACCTGAGCCAAAATCTTGGCGCAGTCATGGCACGGGAACAGCGTGACGTAGACCGTGGAACCCTCGAGGTCCTTGAGCGAGCCACGGTAGTTGAGCACGGCGTTGGCCTCGGCATGGACCACGTAGTTGTGCTTGTCCTGCAGCGGGTCGTCGCTCGTACCCCACGGAAAAAAGTCGTCGTTGAGCGCCGAGGGTGTACCGTTGTAGCCCACCGAAAGGATGCGGTGGTTGGTGTTGGCGATGCACGCACCCACCTGCGTGTTGGGGTCCTTGCTGCGGCGCTGCGCGGCGATGGCCACGCTCATAAAGAACTCGTCCCAGCTAATGACGTCCAGGCGCTTGCCTGACGAAGTTTGATGAAGATCGTCCGACATGGCAGACACCTCCGTAATCGCAATAGTTTGACCCATTGTAGCAGGTGAAAGGTGGAGGCGTTTGTCCCACCGGTGCCCTCACTTTTACACGCGGCGGGGCTTTTGGTTGATGCGGTAGAGCTCGGCCAGTCCCCGCAACGTCAGCGCGTCGTCGACCGTCAGACTGTGACCGACCAGCGACGCGAGTGCCTCGGCATCGTCGCCGGTAATGACGATGGGCACGTTGCCTTCCCCCGCGGCCTTGGTCGCGCGCATCTCGGCGAGCACCATGTCGAGCATGCCGTCGATGCGGGCTACCTCGCCCAAGACCACGCCCGAGCGCATGGCCTCGCGCGTGTTACGGCCGATCACATGCGTCGGTGCCGAGGGCTCGACCTGGGGTAGGCGCGCCGCAGCCGCCGAAAGCGAGCGGGCGCCAAGCGCCAGACCCGGCGCGATGACGCCGCCCACAAAGGTACCGCGCGCGTCGATGACCTCGATATTGGTCGTGGTACCCAAGTCGATCACGATGCAGGGAGAGCCGTAGACGGCGCGTGCCGCCACAGCGTCGGCGATGCGGTCGGGGCCGATCTCGGCCGGATCGTCGTAGTGTACGGGCATGCCGGTCTTGAGGCCCGGCCCCACGGTGAGCACGCGTCCTGTGCAGGTGCGGGAAAGCGCCGTCTTCCACGGGCGCTCGAGCGCCGGCACCACGCAGCTCAGCACGGCCGCCGTGGGCACGAGCGCGCCGGGCATGCCCGCATCAGCCGCCAGCGCGGCCATGACTTGAGCGAGACGCATACGCGCTTCGTCGGCCGTAATGCTCGATGGCGTCGTGATCTCGCACGTCGCAAGCGGGCATTCCTGCGCCGCGGCCGAATCCTCTGCAAACAAGCCAAAGCGAATGAACGTGTTACCCACGTCGACCGTCAATATATATGCGCACCCATTAAGCATCGTCGGCGCTCCTTTCGTCTGCCCAGCAGTATATCGCCTACCTAAACCAGTCATCCCAAAATGACTAGCTTGCCGCTATACTGGTGCGCGGTCGTTTGCGAGCTCACGCGGCGGCCCTTGGTAACCCGACTTCCCGCGCCGTATCCGTAGCGGCGCTCCCGGGGGAAGCGGATATACGCAAAGGAGTTCTATATGAGCAATCCCTCGAACCGCGCTTCGATGCGCGGGCAACTCACGCTGCGTGGCGTCGTCATCGGCGTCCTTGGCTGCGTGATCATCACGGCAAGCTCGGCCTACACCGCCCTCAAGATGGGCGCACTCCCCTGGCCGATCGTCTTCGCTGCCGTCATCTCACTGTTCTTCCTTAAGCTCATGGGCAACGCCAGCCTCAACGAGGCCAACGTCACCCACACCATCATGTCCGCAGGCGCCATGGTCGCCGGCGGCCTGGCGTTTACCATCCCGGGCGCCTGGATGCTGGGCTATGCCGACCAGATCAGCTGGCTCGACATGTTTATCGTGGCGCTCGCCGGCACCATCCTGGGCCTGCTGGCCACCGCGCTCATCCACCGTCACTTTATCGTGGACGCCGCGCTTGAGTTCCCCACCGGCAACGCCGCAGCTCAGACCCTGCGCGCCACCGAGGCCGGCGGCAAAACCGGCAAGCAGCTCTTTGGCTCCATGGCCATCGCCGGCATCTATAGCGTGCTGCGCGACGCTCTGGGCGTGGTGCCTAGCATGCTGTGCACGCTCAACATCCCCGGCGTGACCTTTGGCATCTACAACTCGCCCATGCTGCTCTCCGTCGGCTTCCTCGTGGGCTTCGCCCCGGTCGCCTTCTGGTTTGCCGGCGCCCTGCTGGGCAACTTTGGCATCATTGTCGGCGGCACCGCTGCCGGTCTGTTCGACGTTGTGGCTGCGCAGGGCATTGTTAAGTCCCTGGGCATGGGCCTCATGATGGGCTTTGGCGTCGCCGTCGTCCTCAAGGATATCCTGCCGCAGGTCGCCGGTATCGTCCGCGGTCTTGCCGCCGACAGCTCCACCGACACCGACGAGCAGTCGCTCATCTCGGGCTCCCTTAAGCTCGACGCCGGCATCATCGGCCTGGGCGCTGCCGCCATCGCCGTGATCGTCGCCATCGCGCTCGACCTTGGTCCCGTCCCGGCCGTCATCGTGACGCTGTTCACCTTTGTCACCACCATCATGAGTGCACAGAGCTGCGGCCAGACGGGTATCGACCCCATGGAGATCTTCGGCCTCATCGTCATGCTCATCGTGGCGGCCTTCGCGCAGCTCGCGCAGGTTAAACTGTTCTTTATCGCCGGCATCGTGGCCGTGGCGTGCGGCCTTGCGGGCGACGTCATGAACGACTTTAAGGCCGGCGCCGTGCTGGGCACCAACCCGCGTGCACAGTGGGTCGGCCAGGCCATCGGCGGCATCGTGGGCGCCCTGGTCGCCGCAGCCGTCATGGTCGCGCTCGTCACCGCCTATGGCCCGGACGCCTTTGGCCCCGACAAGAGCTTTGTTGCCGCGCAGGCAAGCGTTGTCGCCACCATGGTCTCGGGCATCCCGAGCGTGCCGTGGTTCGTTGGCGGCTTTATCGCCGGCATCGTCATGTACTGGCTCGGCATTCCGGCCATGATGATTGGCCTGGGCGTGTACCTGCCGTTCTACATGTCACTCACGGCATTCCTGGGCTCCTGCGTCAAACTCGCCTACGACAAGTGGTCCGCCCACCGCGACGCCACCGCCGGTCTTTCTGACGAGGAGAGGGCTGCCAAGGACGCCGCCTTCCAGGAACAGGGCCTGGTTGTCGCCAGCGGCCTGCTCGGTGGCGAGTCCATCGTCGGCGTTATCCTGGCGTTTGTCTCCGTGGGCTTAAGCCTGCTGGGCTAAGTCGAGCAGCTGCTCGACAGCAACCATATTGCCTACGGCTTGCCCGGTCGGTAGCTTTTGCGGCTGCTGACCGGGCTTTTTGATATCGAAACAAAGAAAGGCC
>CABQXG010000055.1 GCA_902468045.1 uncultured Collinsella sp. | reverse complement strand
GACTGCCGCACTCGGAGCAGAACTTGCCGGTGTTGGTGACGCCGCAGCTGCAGGTCCATGTGCCGGCTGCAGGCGCGGCGGCGGGAGCCGGGGCGGGTGCGGACGCCGGAGCCGGCTGCGGGGCGGCCTGCTGCTGTGCCTGGCCGGCGGCGAACAGCTGGCTAGCATTCATGCCGCCCATGCCACCTGCCATGCCCATGCCCATAAAGCCTGCCATCGCGCCGTTGGGGTTGGCGGCTGCTGCGCGCATCGCATCACTCTGGGCGCTGGCGATGTTGGCGGCTGCCATGGTGGGATCGCGCATGACCGCGGCTTTCTGCAGGTCCTTGATCATCTGCTCGTCCTCTTGCGAGGCGGCGATGGAGTTGACGCCAAAGCTCACGATCTCGACGCCACGCAGGTCACGCCAGTCGGCAGAGAGGACCTCGTTGAGCGCACGGGCGAGCTCGGTGGTGTGGCCGGGGATGGCGCTGTAGCGGATGCCCATCTCCGAAATCTTGGCAAAGGCTGGCTGCAGGGCGGTGAGCAGCTCGGACTTAAGCTGGCTGTCGATCTTGTCGCGCGTGTAACTATCGGTCACGTTGCCGCATACGTTGGTGTAGAACAGCAGCGGGTTGGTGATGCGGTACGAATACTCGCCGTTGCAGCGCACGGAGATGTCGACGTCCAGGCCAATGTTGTTATCGACCACGCGGAAGGGCACGGGCGAGGCGGTGCCGTACTTGTTGCCGATGATCTCCTTGGTGTTGATGAAGTAGACGCGCTGGTCCTTGCCCGCGTCGCCGCCAAAGGTAAAGCGGCTGCCGATATTGGCGAAGGTCTCCTTGATGGAATCGCCCAGATTGCCGCTAAAGACGCTCGGCTCGCTGCCGGTATCGAAGACGAACTCACCGGGCTCCAGCGCGACTTCGATGATCTTGCCGTTTTGCACCACGAGCATGCCCTGGCCGTCGTTGACGGCGATGACCGAGCCGTTGGAGATGACGTTGTCCTCGCCGCGCGTGTTGGAGCTGCGGCCACCGGTGCGTTTGCTGCCCTTGCAGGCCAAGACGTCAGCAGGCATCGATTCGCAGTAGATAAATTCCTTCCACTGGTCGGCCATGACGCCGCCGGCAGCTCCCAATCCAGCTTTCAAGAGTCCCATGGTGATCTTCCTTTCTCGTCAAAGGCCGGGTGGTATTGGTTGGATTGCTTAGTCGTCCTTGTCGTCTTTCATGACAACGGTGGTCTCGGTGTGGCTGAAGGTGTCGTGCTTCTCGGTCAGGTCGAGCTCGCCGCAGTACTCGTCGGCGTGGGTGGCCTCGTTGGCCGTCTTGAGCTGGCCTACCAGTAGCACGTCTCCGATGATCACGATGATCAGCGGCGCGATGATGTTGATGAGGATGCCCTCGATATCAAAGGTGAGGTAATCCGGATCGAAGGCGTTCTCACCCATAAAGAGAATCTGGGAGAGGATAAATCCGATCACAAAGAACAGCACCGAGGCGATGGCGAGCTTGGGCTTGGAGCAGGGGAGCTCGCCGACCAAGCGGCCGGTCTGGCCGTTCATGGCAAACAGGTAGCTCTTGCCGTTCCACGAGGTGGAGAGCATCCAGACGGGGAACAGGGCGTAGTCGCTGTCTTCCCAGGTGTAGTCGAGCTGCTTGCTTTCGACCGTGGCATCGTCGTATTCGTCGACGACGGTCTCGCGCAGGGCCGAGATCGTGCTTTCTTCCATACGGCGCTCGGCGCGCGCCTTGCAGGTCTCGCAGTCCTCGTCGTAACGGTTGGCGATGTAGCCGGGCATATAGGCGACCGAGAACGGACGCAGCGCGTCGTAGTCAAACGGCTCGATGGCATCCATGTGGCCGTCGGGCATCTTGGACGATCCGTCGACGGGCACGCGCTTAAACGAGATATTGCCCTTGCGATAGGCATCGTAGTGGTCGGTGGTCGTGACGGTGCGGTCGGATTCCTCGGTCACGGTCTCGTTGGTCGCGTCAAAGTACACTTCGCCGTCAACGCGGGCGCCGTAGAGCCAAAACGGCACGTAGACACCTTGGACCTCGTCGATGTGGTTGCCGGTGACAAAGCTCTTGGGCAGCAAGATCTTGCCCTTGTAGTGTTCCTTGAGTGCGGCCGTGACGTCATCGCGCCCGAGCTTAAACGGAATCACTAGGTCGGGCGAGAAGTCGCCCGAGAGCTGGCCGGGCGCCACGGCGGAGTTGCCGCAGTACGGGCAGGTGGTGACGGCGACGGTGCCGTCGGACACGAGCTCGGCGCCGCACGACGAGCAGATGTAGCCGGCGTTTTGGGCGAGCTCCTGCACCGCGTCGTCGGCGACGGGCTTGGGCGTTGCGGCTGCCGCATCGGCTTTGGCGTCGGCCTTGTCCTGGCGCTCGCGATAGAGGGCCTCGACTTCTTCGACTTCAAAGCGCGAGTCACAGTAGTCGCAGACGAGCTTTTGCTCGGCGCTTGCAAAATGCAAGGGGCCACCGCAGGCAGGGCACTGATAGTTAACGCTCTCGAAGGCCATGATCGGTCCTTTCCGTGCCGGAGGCTAAGCGCCGATGGCGCCACCGCAGTATTCGCAGCGCCCACTGGCATCGGGAATGGTGGTTGCACCGCAGAAGGGGCAGGTGACCGCGGTCTTGGGGGCCTTAGCGGCCACGACGCTGTCGCGCGTTTCCTGACGCAGCTGCACCAGCGCGTCGCGGACCTCGGTTGCCTGCCGCTTGGCCTCGCGGTACTCGATGGAACCGCGCTGGTCGATGGTGGAGTCGTTCACGCGCAGGTCGATCTGGGTAAAGTACGGCGTGTTGACGTGGATGGTCAGATTAAAGTCGTAATCCAGGTCGTAGCGCGGCGGATTGTAGCTCTCGCGCTCGCCGTCTTTGGTCTCGCGATAGATCTCGGTGCGGTGCTCGTCAATATCCATATCGCAGCCGAGTACCTGCGAGAACTCGATGATGTCGGGATTGGCGTCGCGCCAGCGGCTCTGCGAGGTAATGATCAGCAGGCCCGCGTCTTCGTCGAGCATGATGTTGGTGCGCCCGGCAGAGAGCGTGCACGTGGGGTTGAACGACGCCAGACGCTCGGCATTGGCCTCGCGGTAGGCGAGTTGCTCGCGGATATCGTCCGCGGTGCTGGAGCGGTAGCCGTGGAAGTAGGGGGAGAGCTTGCCGGCGCACTCTTTGCACAGGTAGCCTTCGCTGATTTTGGTCTTTCCCAAAAGACCCAGCTCGGTACCGCAAATCGCGCACTCTTTCTTTTCGAACATCTTGTCAAAGAAGCCCATGGTTGCCTCCCATCAACAGGTAGCGTGTGTCACTTTTGATGATGGGGGAGTGCACGATCTTTCACGATACCCAGACGGCTCAACGAGTCTCCACAACTGGGACACATGGCCCATTTTTGACTAGTCATTGGGGACGTTCTTAAACGACTAGTCGCGGGGGACACTCTTTGTCGAAGGTACTCATTGGGGACGTACTTAAATGAGTGGTAGTTGGAGACACTCCTGGCCGAGCTAGAGATTGCGCGTGTCCCTTCTGGTCCATGCGGCTCAAAATCGCGGCGTGATGTGGACGGCTGGGGTCGAATTGGCAGCATTTCGAGCCTGGCTTCGATATTGAGACTGGTTCTTTATTAAAATAGATTTCCAGACAATTGAGCGGCCGGGGGGGTTAACCATGAGGGGCATGGGAGACACAACCGCATATCTGCGTCGGGGCATTCGGGAGATTATATGCCTGGCGCTGTTCTCCTTCACGTTTTTGGCGTGCGAGTATCTCTTTGATGCGCGCATGGCCGAGTTCGTGTCTCCGAACGAGGTCGTTATTTATGAGAGCCTTGTCCTCGGCGCGAGCGTGATTGGCTTTTTTGTGCGTCCCATTCTGTACTATCGCCGTCCCCATGCTATCGACGCAACGAGTGACGTCACGGGCGTTTTGCTGGTGGCGGCATTGCTGCTGTTGATTATGGCGGTTCAGGTTGAGGTGGTAATTGCCGGCGGTTTGGTGGCGTGCTGCGCGCTGGGCTACTGCGGATCGACTGCTCATGCAAATTTTGCGAGGCGCTTTGCGCGAACGCCCTGCTTGGCGCGCGCCGCCGCACTTTCTTACGCCATGGGCGTTCTGGTGCAGGTTCTCAACCACATGGTGATGCCTGTCGGCATTCCTCAGCAGGCTGTTCTGGTCGTCTGTGCGATCGCGCAGGTGGCGTTGCTCCACGGTGCCCGACGCGCCAAGCTGCGCGACGAGTCCGATCCCAACTTTGAACCCAGTGCTGCCGGGCTTTCGGTAGGTGCTCTGGAATATGGCGCCAAGTGGCATGACGATCCCGAGGCAAAGGCGGCATTCCGTCGCGCCGTAGTTCGCCTGACCGTGGCGACGGCGTATCTTTCCAGCGTATTCGCCGCTCTCAACGCGGGCTTCACGACCCTGCATGCTGTCGGAGCCGTCGATTTGGGCGATTGGCCGCGCCTGCTGCTTGTCGTGAGCTCGTTGGTCGCTGGCGCACTATTTGACCTGCACGGCCGCTCGTATATGAATATCGGCATGACATGTGCCGCCATACTGTCCACGCTTTCGTTCTTTGTGCTCATCGTCGATGGCAATGGCGGCAACGAGCTCGCTGCCACGATCATCTTTTATCTGGGCTCGGGCTTTTTCGTGGTGTTCTTTACCACAAAATATGCCGCCGTCTCGCTCTATGCGCGCTGGTCATATTTTTGGCCGTGCATGGGTCGCGTCGTCAACAACGTGTGCTCGATGTTCGTGACGGCGCCGGCAGTGGCGATTATCTCGAGTCAAAATGTGCTGGCTGCGGTCGGTGCGGCGCTCGTGATGTTTGTGGGCATTGCGATTACGCTGCTGGGGCAGTTGGGGCAACGAGCCGATGATGCCGCGATGCGGGACGGACTGCCGCTTGCCACCGACGATCTTGGTGGGGATCTTGCGCCCACATGCTCCGACCCCGAGCCCGTGGAGGCAGCGGAGCTCACGTCCGATGAACGCCTTGATGCCTTCGTCGCCACCTTTGGGCTTACAGAGCGCGAGCGCGATATTCTTGAGGTCTTGGTCGTTTCGGACCAGAGCGTTCAGGACATCGCCACAACGCTCTTTCTTTCGCGCTCCACGCTCTATCGCCACATTTCCTCGATCAACAAAAAGGCCGGTACCGCCTCGCGCGTGGCCCTCATCAACTTCTTCTGGTCCTGGACACCCAAGGACTAGCTAATCTCCCAATAAGTTGCGGTGGAATAGTCCCTAAATTAAAGTCACGGGGCTTTAAACAGGAACTATTTCACCGCAACTGCTGGGGGGATAGACTGCGGCGGCGGCAGAGGCAACGGCAGCGGCGTTGGCAGCTGTGGTAGTGGCAACGGCAGCTGGCAGGGTGTTTTCCGTCTACTTGCTACAGCAGCTCGCCGTGGCGGGCAATGTAGCGGCGCTTTGCCAGCTGGGTGAGCGCGCTATAGGCGGTAACGATGCCAATGAGCAGCCCAAAAAAGCTCGTGGGCAGCGGCATGAGGCCGAGCACATCGGCGATGGGGCTTGCCGGCAGCCAGGTGACGAGCGCCAGGCCCAGCACGGTAAGAACGCACAATGCGGGCGCGGCGTGGTCGCGCGGGCTCGGCAGATGCGGGGAGCGCAACATGTGGACCACGAGTGTCTGCGACCACATGGACTCGACAAACCAGCCGCTCTGGAAGAGCGCAGCAAAGGTCGCCATACCCGCGACGTCGCCCGCGGCGGCAAGCTCGGACCAGCTTGCGTCCACGGCGGCGGGGCACACGACAAAGAAGAGCGCGGCGAAGGTCACGATGTCAAACAGCGAGCTCACGGGGCCCAGCTCGAGCATAAAGCCCTTGATGGACGCGGCGTCCCAGGCACGCGGGCGGGCAGTCCAGGCGTCATCGACGGTGTCCCACGGCAGTGCGATGCACACGATCTCGTAGACCAGCGACAGCAGTACCAGCTGCAGGGCGCTCATGGGCAAAAACGGCAAGAACAGGCTCGCGACGGTCACGGACAGCACATTGCCAAAGTTGGAGCTCACCGTGGTCTTGAGGTACTTGAGCAGGTTGCCGTAAGTGCGGCGGCCTTCGATGATGCCGCGCTCGAGCACGCCCAGGTCCTTCTGAAGCAAGATGATATCGGCGGATTCCTTGGCAATATCGACGGCCGAATCGACCGAGATGCCGCAATCGCTCGCACGCATGGCGGCGGCGTCGTTGATGCCGTCGCCCATAAAGCCCACGGTGTGGCCGAGCATCTCGCGCATGACACGTACCAGGCGCGCCTTCTGCAGCGGCGAGAGCTTGGCGAAGAGGTGGGTTTTCTCGGCGCGCTTGGCAAGTTCGGCGTCATCGAGCGCATCGATCTCGGAGCCGAGCAAGACGTTGCTCGCATCGATACCAATCTGCTCGCAGACGGTGGCGGCGACGCGGTCGTTGTCGCCGGTTAGGACCTTGACCGCCACGCCCTTGGCCTCGAGGGTGGCGACGGCGCCCGCGGCACTTGCTTTGGGCGGATCGAGGAAGGCCAAAAAGCCCATCAGCACCATGTCGCACTCGTCGGCGATGCCAAACTCGCCCACGCAGCGCGGATTGGTCTTCTGCGCCACGGCAATTACGCGTAGGCCCTCGGCGTTAAGTCCGGCGATCTGCTTGCGAATCTGGGCGAGCTTCTCGTCGGTGAGCGGCTGAGCGATGCCATCGATCTCGACAAAGGAGCAGATCTCGAGCATTTCCTCGGCAGCGCCCTTGGTAACCATCTGGGTTTTGCCTTGGGCGTCGGCGACAACTACGCTCAGGCGACGGCGCGAGAAATCGAAGGGAACCTCGTCGACCTTGGTATAGCGGTCGCGCAGACTCTGGCCCAGCATGGAATCGGGTGCGACGGTCGAGGGTGTCACATCGGCACGGTCGATTACGGCCAGGTCGATAAGATTTTTGAGGCCGGTCTGGAAGAAGCTATTCAAAAACGCATGGCGCAGCACGCGCGCGTCCTCGTTGCCATCGGTGTTGAGGTAGCGCTCGAGCACGATGCGGTCTTCGGTGAGGGTGCCGGTCTTGTCGCAGCACAGGACGTCCATCGCTCCGAGGTTTTGAATCGCCGGCAGCTCCTTGACGATAACCTGGCGACGGGCGAGGTCCTTGGCGCCCTGCGACAGGCTCGTGGTCACGATGACGGGAAGCATCTGCGGCGTGATGCCCACGGCCACGCTCGTGGCGAACAGCAGCGCGTCGATGACGTTGCCCTTGGTGGCGGCGTTGATGGCAAAGACGGCCGGCGCCATAACGAGCATCAGGCGCACCAGCAGCATGGAGACGCTCGAGACGCCGCGGTCAAACGCGCTTTTTTCGCCGCGCCCGTTGAGCATCTTGGCGATGCCGCCCAGGTAGGTGTCCGAGCCGGTGGCAACGACAAGCGCCATGGCGGCGCCGTTTTGCACGGAGGTGCCGGTAAAGACGATGTTC
>CABQXG010000054.1 GCA_902468045.1 uncultured Collinsella sp. | reverse complement strand
AAACAACGGGGCAAGATTTTCTGTCGCTCTTACGGAAAGGCCCTCTGCAACAACCTTCTCTGCAAGTCGAATTCGAGCGTCCTCATAGGGAACTGCAAGAATCGCACGCGCATGACCAGCAGTAAGTTTGCCCTCAAAAATCATCTGCTGAACAACTTCAGGGAGATCGAGAAGGCGCAGCGAGTTTGTAATTGCAGAGCGTGACTTGCTTACCGCCCTCGACAATGCCTCCTGGGTCATACCGCTGGCATCGATGAGCTGTCGATAGCCCTTAGCCTCTTCGACGGGATTCAGATCAGAACGTTGAAGGTTTTCGATAAGAGCAAGAGCCAGCATCTCTTCATCGTTAACATCTTTAATGATGACAGGCAGTTCCTCAAGACCAGCAAGCTTTGAAGCTTGGTAACGACGCTCACCAGCAATGATCTCATAGCCGTTTCCATGCTTGCGAACCAAAAGCGGCTGCAAAACGCCATGTTCTTGGATTGACTCGCTCAACTCGCGAAGTTCAGTTTCGTTAAAGTGAATTCGCGGCTGATTAGGGTTGGGAACAATATCCTCAATAGGTAGTTTTGTTTCAGATGCGGCATTTGAAGCCGATGCAGCCGAACCGCCGGTCTCATACTCGGCCTCTGAGACCAAAGCATTGAGTCCACGTCCCAATCCGCCACGTTTCTTTACACTAGGCACGCTTGATCACCTCTTTTGCAAGGTTCATATATGCTTTTGCACCCTTATTTTGAGGTGCATAGGTAATTACCGGTTCTCCAAAAGACGGAGCTTCGGAGATTTTAACTGTACGGGGGATTAGCGTCTTAAACGCCTTATCACCAAAGTACGATTGAACCTCCTCAACAACCTGATTCGATAGTGAAGTACGCGAGTCATACATGGTCATAAGCACACCATAGGTGTCTAAGCCCTTGTTCAGCCGTGATTTGACCATCTTCATTGACTCAAGCAGCTTCGTAACGCCCTCGAGTGCGTAATATTCGCACTGGATCGGAATCAAAACGCTGTCTGCTGCGGTCAAAGCGTTGATAGTAAGCAGGCCGAGCGAAGGAGGACAGTCAATGAAAATAAAGTCAAACTCGTCCTGAATCGGCTCAAGCAAATCTTTGAGGCGGGTTTCACGAGCAATTGCGCTTACGAGCTCAATTTCCGCGCCTGCAAGTTGAATTGTAGCCGGAATAACGAATACCTTTTTACAATTTGTATCAAGAACAAGCGATTCTGCCGGCACATCATTCAACAATGCATCATAGATGCAGTGATCAAGGTCTTCTTTTTCAATTCCGAATCCACTGGTGCTGTTTCCCTGCGGATCAAAATCGACAATCAGTGTCTTACGACCCTGCTCACCCAGTGCTGCTGCAAGGTTTACAGCCGTCGTTGACTTACCGACGCCGCCTTTTTGATTGATGATTGCAATGATACGCGTGTCTTTTGCGCTCTTAGAACGCTTAACGTCGCGAAATCCCACGGTCCCTCCTGGTGTGTATTAAAGCTGTCAAACGGAGGATGTTTCACGTGAAACATTCCGAATCGATATCAACCGCTATGTTTCACGTGAAACACTGCAAGCTGTTAGTATCCATTATGTTTCACGTGAAACATCTAGGCAAGCGGATTCTTCTTTGCCATGCCATTTGCACGAGGCAATGAAACGGATGCTGAATGACTCTTCTTAAGAACAATGAACTCCCTGTGACCCAAGCCTTCAGGCAAATCAATTGCGTCATTCAGAAGCAAAGTGAAGCCGCAAATCTTAGCTGCTGACATGCCGGAAGCAAGCTCCTCATCCGAAGGATTGCCCTTGGTGATAACAAATAGCCCTCCATCCTTCAGGTACGGAGCCGCATACTCAACAAGAATCGGTAGAGGGGCCAGTGCGCGGGCGGTTACAACAGAGAACTGCTTCTTATGGCTTCGAGCATATTCTTCAAGACGATCATGAACCGCATGAGCATGTTTCAATCCAAGAGCATGGACAAAGGAATTAACAGCATCAACCTTCTTGCCAACAGAGTCAATATAAGTAGCTTTACGATGCGTGGTTATGGTTAATGGAATACCAGGGAAGCCCGCACCTGTTCCCATATCGAGCAAAGCTCCCTCAGGAGCCTTATTGATATAGGGGAGCAAAACAAGTGAGTCGAGGATATGAAGTACTACAGCATCTTCTACGTTAAGAATACGGGTGAGATTGGTTGTCTTATTTGTTTCAAGAACCAAATCCAAATGCTGGATACATTTCCTCAGCTCAACATCAGTTACGCTCAAGGAATACTCTTTGCAATAGGAAGTTAGACGACTCAACATCTCGTCAGCCTGCTGATCGGTAAGTACTACCAACGAAAGCTCCTTTCTGACAAAAATCAGTGTATCGAGAACTTTTGACAAAAAAAGGGGACGTGGAAACCACGTCCCCTTAGCATAAGCTCGAGTAGATTATCGAGCAACAATCACCACATGGCGATCAGGGTCTGAACCCTCAGAATGAGTATCGACTGCATCATTGCCACGAAGTGCGATGTGAACAAGTCGGCGCTCGTAGGCATTCATGGGCGGAAGCGAAACGCTCTTATGAGTGCGGATGGCACGCTCGGCAGCAGACTGAGCCATGGAGGCGACCTTGTCCTGACGGCGGCTCTTGTATCCCTCGACGTCCACTACAACCGGATACCTAAAGCCAAGCTTGCGGCTCACCAGCAAAGAGAACATAACCTGAAGGGCATCAAGGGTGCGACCATGACGGCCAATGAGAACAGCAAGATCGGGAGCCGTTACATCCAAAATCAGCTCACCCTCGTCGCCCTCATACTCATCGATAGGAGAGTTGGCGGCATCGAAGTGCGAAAGGATAGAACGCAAGATGGAAACCGCAACATCGGCAATGGTGTCGAGCTCCTCATCGGTCAGCTCTTCACCAGCCTTGTAGCGCTGTGCAATCTCGGGATAATCGCCCGCGACCTGCGGGGCAACCTCCTCAAGCATATCCTCGATGATCTCTTCAGACATAACGTACTCCAAAAGTTAGGTACCTAAATAAGATTGATATCCCACTACTTCTTCTTGTGCGGGCGCGGCTTCTTCTCTCGACGAGTGACCTCAACCTGCAGAGGAGCGTTCTTAAGACGCTCCTCCTCATCGGCCTTCGCCTTGTCGATGACCTTCTGCGTCACAAAAATCTGCTGGATAACCTGCCAAGCAGACGAGACGTCGTAGTACAGCAGAACACCAACGGGAAGGCTCCAGCCCATCCAAAGCATCATGACCGTCATGACAACGGCCATCATACGCATGCTCTGAGCCTGCTGGCCGGTCTGGTTGCGCGACATATAGAGCTGCGGAATCAGGGTCAGGACGGCAAACAGAATCAGGCAAACCAGCGCAGGCAGTGCAACCATAAAGCCATCGGCAAAGGAAGCGCTCGGCGTGGTGGTCAGGTCGGGCAGGATGTTGAAGAACGAGAACGTGCCGTCGTTAAAGTACTGCGGCAGGTTGCGCAGCAATGTAAACAGGGCGAACAGGATAGGCATCTGAATCAGCAGCGGCAGACAGCCAGCCATGGGGTTGAACTTGTTCTCGCTGTAGAACTTCTGCATCTCCTCGGCCTGACGCTGGGGATCGTCGGCATAGCGCTCCTGGATCTCGAGCATCTTGGGCTGCAGCACCTGCATGCGAGCCGTCGACTTGGTCGACTTGAGCATAAGCGGCGTCAGCAGCAGACGGATGATGACCACCAGAATGATGATGGACAGGCCCCAGTCGACCGCAAAGGTCTGGATGAGCTTGAGCAGCTCGAAAAGGATGTTAACGATCCAATCCCACATGTAAGTTTTCCTCCGATAGCGAGTGCCCGCTAGGGCACAGGGTCATAACCGCCGACGTGCAGGGGATTGCAGCGAGCGATGCGCCTCACGGCAAGCCAGCAGCCTCTCAAAACACCGTGCTTCTCAATCGCCTGGATGGCGTATTGCGAGCACGTTGGGTAATAAATGCAGGCGTCAGGCAATAAGGGCGAAATAACCTGTTGATATATGCGAATAGGAGCGATGGCAACACGTCGCAAAACGTGATTGCTCATCGCTCCTCCCCGGCAACGCCGGCGCGTTTCACAAGCGAACGCAATGCCTTGTCCATCTCCTGCGGCGAGGAAACCCTCGTCTTGGGAGTTGCGAACAAGATGATGTCATAACCCGCAACGGGAAATCCACAGCTGCGGGCGGCCTCGCGCATCACACGCTTAGAACGGTTGCGCACAACTGCACAACCGAGCCGTTTAGCACCAACGAAGGCGACCCTTCCGGAGTCGCCTTCGCCAACCGATTCACATATGGTCATTCGAATCAGAGGGTGATTGAAACGACGCCCCTGACTGAACACATGCTCGAAATCTTGCCGAGACTTAATAGTCTTCATGCGAGATGTGTGTATCGCTGCTAGACAGTGAGACGCTTGCGGCCCTTGGCGCGACGACGGGCGAGCACGGCACGACCACCCTTAGTGGCCATACGGGCACGGAAGCCATGGGTCTTGGCACGCTTACGCTTATTAGGCTGATACGTACGCTTCATCTTAAGTTCCTCCTGCTGCATTTCGAGTGTCCGCGGGGGCGCGGACGCAGATATAGACACGTGAGCTTGAAGATTGTAGGGAAATCAATGTTCAAATGTCAAGAAATCAAAGGTAAAAGGTTGCAAAGAGTACACGGTTCCCCCATAAGCAGAACCGGCACTTGAGGCAACAGGCAACTTTTCACGAAATTTCATCGAGTTTTCAACAGGTCATGTTGGAAATGTTGAGAACTTTTCATCAGTTTTCCAAAGTTTTCAACAGGTTTTGAAAACTTGTCGAAAGATGAGAAACATTGCGTGGTGAGCTACTATTTGTTCAAAACCTTTTGAAAGATTGCGAGCGGCATGTCTGACGACTTCTACACCATGGTCGATTCCGGTGATCCGGCACCCGACAACGAGCACATCACCGGCGTGCGCGAGGAACGCAACGAGGGCGAGCAGGTCACCGCACAAGCACCAAGGGCCATGTATGCAGCGCGCATCGCGGTCTACGATGACATGCTGTCGACACCGCGCGTCATCGTCATCGAACCGCAAGACGTCCGTACCTACCTGGAAGAGACAACCAACACCGTCTACCAGTGCATGAAAGAGCAGGGAGGACGCATCTCGCTGATGGTTATCCGCGAGATTGTCGAAAACTTTATCCACGCGCATTTTGCAGAGCCCATCATCTCGATTCTCGACGGTGGTGATACCATCCGCTTTGCCGATCAGGGTCCGGGCATCGACGACAAAGAGCGTGCCTTCGACTTTGGCGTAACCAGCGCAAACAGCAAGATGAAACGGTATATCCGCGGCACCGGCGCCGGGTTTCCCATGGTACAGGAGTACTTGGAAAACGCCGGCGGCGCCGTCTCCATCGAGGACAACATGGGCAACGGCACCGTCGTGACGGTAAGTCTGGACCCCAAGCGCGTGCAGGAAATCGAACGTGCCGGCGGGCGCGGGGCAGCCGTGCGACCCGAAACAGAGCAGCAGGCATATCCCATTCCGGGCGCCTTCACGCAGCAACCCGCAGCGATGCAACAGGTGCAACAGCAAATGACCCCCATGCAGCAGCCTGGCATGGCCCCCATGCAAGAGCTCCAGGCACCCTCGGGCGCGATTCCCCAGAACATACCCGATGCAAAGCCAGCGATGGGCCAGGACGTGGGAACCTTGCAGCAGATGGCGGGCGCATCGGCCGCACAGCAGATGTCCTATCAACCGAACCCGCAAGGGTATCCGGCTCAATACGCGCCGCAAACGGGATATGCACAGGCATACCCCCAGCAATACCCGCTGGGATACCAGCAGCCGTACCAACAGATGCCCCAGGCGCAGTACAACCCATGGGCCCAGCAGATGCCCCCGCAGCCTTACCAACAGTGGCCGCAAAGTTTTCAACAGCAGCCGCTGCCCATGCAGAGTTCTCAACAACCAGCAGCTCAAATGATGTATCCTAATGCGGCGAATCAATATGCACAGCCGCAGCAAAACGTATTTGTGAGCGAGCGCGGCGAAGCGGCACTGGGCTATCTGGCTCAAAACCAGGAGTGTGGCGCAACCGACCTGGCACGAGCGTTTGGAAACTCAGCGCCCACGTGGTCGCGAACGCTCAACGACTTGGCACAGGCCGGCTTGATAATCAAACATGGCCAGAAATATCATCTGACCGAAATAGGCAGCGCTCGCGTGCGAGCCCAAAGTTAAGGAACGGGAGAAACAGTGGACGAGGAAGCAAGCATCATCCTGGGGGATGCCATCGCCTTTTGTCAGCGCGACGGCCAAGATGCACGCCTCATCAATATGCTGGGACAATCGCGCGCCGTAAGCTTAACCGAGGACACTCTGACGATTGAGGCCCCTTCGCGCTTTGCCATCGCTCAGCTCAAAAAGCATCAGCCGACCATCGAGGCGTACCTAGAAGAGATCGCCTTTGCACCGATCGCGCTCAATATCGTGGCACCGCAAGGCGCCTCGGCAAATACGGCCCCGGACACCCACCCGGTAGCGACCGCCACCGCAGCGGCAACGCCGGCGCTCGAGCCTCGACGCGACGATGTTTCCCGTGAAACCATGGCACCGCAGCCGACCACTTCGTTCGCACCGGCGGCAGAACCAGCCCCCTCGCCCATCCCGACCGTCACGCACATGCCCGTCGCACACGAGGCGACACCCGGCGAGGAATCGGGCATTGCAATCAAAAACACGTTGTCCGCCGACGATTTCCGCCGCATGATGACCCAAATGAATGGCAGGCCACCGGCGAAAAGCGCGAGTTCGTCCGCAGCGCCGGCAGCACCTTCGGCGGCGGCCCCGGCGGCAGTCGAGAAAAACGCAGACGGGGCACCCCTCGCAGCGAATTCGAAATTCACGTTTGAAAACTTCGTCTTCGGACCGGAGAACAGTCTTGCCTACCGATCGGCGCTCAAATTCGCCATGCTTGCAGACACGCCCGGTACCTGCACGTCGCTGTTCATCTACGGCAAATCGGGCCTGGGCAAGACGCACCTGCTGCTCGCCATCAAAAATGAGCTGGCGGAGAAATCGCCCGAGATCAAGGTGAAGTACGCCAACTCGCAGGCATATCTGGACGACTTGATGACGGAATTCGACCGCCAAAAGAAGAGCAACGCCCCCATTATGCAGGCATACCACGGCGTCGACGTGCTCATCATCGATGACATTCAGAACATCATCGGCAAGCGCGCGAGCGTGGATTACTTCTTCCAGTTGATGGACGAATTTATCCGCAACAACAAGAAGGTCGTGATCGCCGCCGACCGCGCTCCCAAAGACCTCAATATGGACGAGCGCCTGACCAGTCGCTTTAATGCCGGTCTGCTGTGCCTGGTGGCGGAGCCCAGCTACGAGATGAAGTACAAGATTTTGCAGCGCTATTACGAGAACACGATCGCCGCCGCGCCCGAGGCGGGCAACGACTCGCTGCTGGCGGCCTACGGGGGCGACGGCGGACATCTGACCGACGCGCACTTTAAACATATGGCCGAG
>CABQXG010000053.1 GCA_902468045.1 uncultured Collinsella sp. | reverse complement strand
GCCTTTACTGGGAGAAGGCAGCTTACGAAGAGGCTGAGCACGCTGCAAAGTTTGCAGAGCTGTTAGGTGAGGTTGTTACCGACTCCACCAAGAAGAACCTCGAGATGCGCGTTGAGGCCGAGAACGGCGCCACCGCCGGCAAGACCGATCTTGCCAAGCGTGCCAAGGCCGCCGGCCTCGATGCCATCCACGACACCGTGCACGAGATGGCTCGCGACGAGGCCCGCCACGGCAAGGCTTTCGCCGGCCTGCTCAAGCGCTACTTTGGCTAAGCCAACCGCCTGAGACACAACCTCAAGCTCGATGAGGCCCGGACCGTATTGGTTCGGGCCTTTTTCGTGCCTCATGAACTTGTTAACGCCCTGAAATAGGACCGCCTTCGGCATCGGCTTCTCGTCAAAAACTAAGTGAGTAGACTTTTTGGAACTTGCCGAGCACGCCATCCATATTGCTTTATAAAGCCGCAGGTAAATGACTTGTTGCAAAACGGCTTGGTCGCCAAAGTGCCAAAAGTCTACTCACTTAGAACCGCAGCCGTCCACGATCGAGCCATTTTGTGTCTAGCGGGCATCTTTCCGTCGATTACTCCCAATTTTGTCCAGTCAATGAATAGTTCAGACCGGAGTAATGCCTCAGCCCTTTGCTCATCCGAGCTTTTATCACGATATTCAGCATCGAGCATCCTGCATACGGCCTTAACGATCGCGCGGAATCTATCCTCATCCGATATCTGTCTGTGTGTAAGGAGAAGCACATCGTAGCCCATGGCCTGAAGGGCCGTCATGCGGTCAGCGTCACGCAAGCCATCCCCTGCGCGTCCGTGCGAGGCCTTTCCCTGACATTCAATGGCCACCTGTCGCCTACCGTCCGGCGAAGAAAGAAGTAGGTCGATGTATACACGGGACTTTCCCACAATCGCTCGAGCACTTGTGCTTAACGTCACTTCGACATTGAGCTCTATGCCGCAAAACCCTTCGCCTCCCAGGGCTCGCGGCAGTCCAAGCAACAAATACGCCTCGACCTCAAAAGGCGACGCGGCACCCAATGGAACGAGTTGCGATACCGCCATAAATCTATTGCCGTAACGCATCCCGCAAACATCTGAACAAAAACGGTCAAGGTCTCCGCCCAAAACCAAAGCGTCTCGACGCCATAAATTTGAGGCGGTGCCGTCCTCGGACGGGCAGCGCACCCAACCGAACGTTATCGAAATCGCGCCCGAATCAAATGCACGCGAAAGCTCCGCCTCAAGTGCCGCTGGCAGGGCACACACCGCAAACAAGCCGCACATCTCTGCCAACACAAAAAGAAGCTGGAGATCCGTCAGATGTCGAGACATGATAAATGCCGTCAGTAGAGGAGACGTGACCAAAAACCCATGCTCCGTTTCCAGCACGGATTCCCTGGGGAGCTCACCAAGAAACAGCCGCTGTCTGATACTGGCAGGACAAGTCCGCTTGTTTCTCGTCCGGACCAATGTATACAACGGAAAGCCGAGCACAACCGCAGCCGTCGGGTTACGGGCAAGGTCATATCGCTGCCGGTCTTCTTCCGGCCGTGGAAGCGGCGGACACAAAGCGCGGACTTGAGGAGGCAAACGCCAGTACCTAAAAGCCGATATGTCACAAAGTAGATCCTTCATAGGCACAGGAAAACACGAATTTCAACCCAGTCAGTCACGCATTGGCGCGAACGCACCAAAAATGGCGCCGAACGGACTGCCAAGTTTTCAACAGCCCTCCCCAACTGGCCAAAAGCTTGCCGAGAGCTGGACGAAGCCCTGTTGAAAACCCCATTTTTTTCTCATGCAGAAGCTTTGCGCGGCAAGTGAGTAGACTTTTTTGAACATCCCGAGCAGGCCGGTCATCCTGCTTTTCAAAACCGCAGGTAGATAGCTTGTTACAAAACTGCCTGGTCGCCAAAGTGCTAAAAGTCTACTCACTTAGATTGCAGAGCGCCCCCATTAGCTGCAATTCCAAGGTATTAAGCACTTTTGGACTCAGATCATCATACTGAACAAGAATTTGACTTGAGTTTTCAGGGACAGATGCGCCATCGGCACACCAATAACAGTCACTGATATCGATAAACGGGATACTCGAGCGCGTGAGGGCCCGTGCAAAAGTGCTTCCGCCCGTTCTACGCTCCGCAACCACGATACAGTAAAGGCCCGCGTCTGCATGCTCGATCGAGACTTCCCCTGCCGGAAATGCCTTCCGTACAAGCGCCACTAGGCCATCACGCGCCTCGCGGGCACGAACGCGCGCGCGGTTCACATGACGCTCGTAATCCCCCGATTCCAGCAAGCGAGCCAATGCAACTTGATCTATGGAGCTAACCGACGAGGCGTAAAAACCAAGGTCGCGCCTAAACCGCTCCATCAGCTCGTCGGGCAACACCATGTACGCTAGGCGCAACGCCGAAGACAGGCTCTTCGAAAACGTATTAGTGTAGATAACCGACTGGGCGGCATCGATCGACGCGAGCGCAGGAATCGGCTTGCCGGCCAGACGAAACTCGCAATCGAAGTCATCTTCGATGAGATATCGACCCGGCCGTTCGGCAGCCCAGCTCAGCAGCGCATATCGGCGCGCGATGCTTGTCACAAGGCCGGTTGGATATTGGTGAGACGGCATCAGGTGAAGGACATCGGTCCCAGTTTTCTGCAGAGCGCTCAGGTCCACGCCGTCATCATCCAACGGGATATGCCGAACTTTGCAGCCCATAGCCTGATAGATGCGCGTCAGGCGCAAATAGCCAGGGTCCTCAACGGCATACACCTTGTCCGCGCCAAGCAACTGAACCAACATGGTATCGAGCAGCTGGGCGCCCGCGCCGATAACAATGTTGTTGGGGTCGACATTCATACCCCTTGTCCCGCGCAGATGATGAGCAATCGCGCGTCGTAGCCGAGCGGTGCCCTGTGCCGGTGCGGGTGAGAAGATTTCGCGCTCGTCTTCGGATGCCAGCGTCGCCCGCAGTGCGCTTTGCCAAAGCCGCGCCGCCTCCAAAGTGGAAGGAGAAAGTGCGTCGAATTGCTCGACCCGTCCATCAACATCATGTGCGTTAAGACCCGCAGGAGCGGAATCTCGATCAAACTCTGTCTCAGCCAAAGGCAAAACCGGTGCATCCGGAAGCTCACAAGCGTAGTAGCCACGACGCGGCTTTGAGCAAATATAGCCCTCGGCAAGTAACTGGCTATATGCATTCTCGATGGTAATGACACTGATTCCCATATGGCTGGCAAAGGCACGCTTAGACGGAAGATGCTCCCCCGCCGCAATGCGTCCAGCAACGATATCATCTCGAATTTGCTGGTAAACATACTCATAGAGCGATGCTCCGCCGCGTTTTTCCAAATTGTAGTCAAGCATGAGCCTATCACCTGACCTTATTAAGTCATTCAATCTGGTATTAGTCTGACCTTGTCATTATCTCGAAATCTGAGTATTTCGCCATACCCAGCTCCCCGATAGGATGTTCCGTCAAGCAATGCACATGCCAACCAAGGGAGCAACCATGGCAGAACAGACCAGCAAGGCCGATCGCGTCAAACTCAATCGCGAGCTCGCGCAGATGCTCAAGGGCGGCGTCATCATGGACGTCACCACGCCCGAGCAGGCACGCATCGCCGAGGAGGCAGGCGCCTGCGCCGTCATGGCTCTCGAGCGCATCCCGGCCGACATCCGTGCCGCAGGCGGCGTCTCGCGCATGAGCGATCCCAAGATGATCAAGGGCATCCAAGAGGCCGTCTCCATCCCTGTTATGGCCAAGTGCCGCATCGGTCACATCGTCGAGGCGCAGGTCCTTCAGGCTATCGAGATCGACTACATCGACGAGTCCGAGGTTCTCTCCCCTGCCGATGACGTCTATCACATCGACAAGACCCAGTTTGACGTGCCGTTTGTCTGCGGCGCCCGCGATCTGGGCGAGGCGCTGCGCCGTGTTGCCGAGGGCGCCACGATGATTCGCACCAAGGGCGAGCCGGGCACGGGCGACGTCGTCCAGGCTGTACGCCACATGCGCAAGATCCAAAAGCAGATCCGCGACGTTGTTGCCCTGCGCGACGACGAGCTCTTTGAGGCAGCCAAGCAACTGCAGGTTCCGGTCGAGCTGGTGCGCGAGGCCCATGCCACGGGAAAGCTTCCCGTCGTGAACTTTGCCGCCGGCGGCGTAGCGACCCCCGCCGACGCCGCGCTGATGATGCAGCTGGGCGCCGAAGGCGTCTTTGTCGGCTCGGGCATCTTTAAGAGCGGCGACCCCGCCAAGCGCGCAGCCGCCATCGTCAAGGCCGTGGCAAACTTCACCGATGCCAAACTCATTGCCGAGCTTTCGGAGGACCTGGGCGAGGCCATGGTGGGCATCAACGCCGACGAGATCGAGATTATCATGGAAGAGCGCGGGTGCTAGTCCAGCAGAAAGGATCGCACATGAGCGATTATGCAGACCAAACGGTCGCCGTGCTGGCGGTCCAAGGCGCTTTTGCCGAGCACGAGGCAAGACTATCCGGGCTTGGCGCACACTGTATTGAGCTGAGGCAGGCGGCTGATTTGAAGCAGGACTTTGACCGTCTGGTACTTCCCGGCGGCGAGTCCACCGTTCAAGGGAAGCTGCTTGCCGAGCTCGGCATGCTCGAGGAGCTTCGTGCCCGTATTGTTGAAGGCATGCCCGTCCTGGGCACCTGCGCCGGCCTGATTCTGCTGGCTCACGACCTTGCCGCCCATGACGATAAGGGCACGCCGCGCCTGGCAACCATGGATGTGCTCGTTGAGCGCAATGCCTACGGCAGGCAGCTCGGCAGTTTTCGAACCAAGGGGCAGGTAGCCGGCATCGACGGTGAAGTGCCGCTGACGTTTATCCGCGCGCCCCGCATCGTCGAGGTCCACGGCGACGCAAAGGCCTTAGCGAAAGTCGACGGCCGTATCGTCGCCGCGCGCCAGGGCAACCAGCTCGGCGTAACCTTCCACCCCGAACTCGACGAAGACACCCGCCTCCACGAACTGTTCCTACAAATGTAGGCATCGAAATCAACAAACGAAACGAGAGTGGATAATCTCCCACCTTGAGCATGAATATGGGCTCATACCGGGAGATTATCCACTCTCATGCTACGTAGTCGTTGGGGACGTTCTTAAATGACCAGTCAAACAAGAACGTCCATTACAGTCGAAATTGTCAGCCCGGGACCGTCTCGGGCTACGATTGAGGCGCGCCCAGAACGGGCCGCCGACCGGGCGCCCGCGCACGGCCGAACGTCCCTGCCCCCGAGAGGGCCAGTTGGGTGCTGCCGGCGCGGGACGCGCCGCCCCCGACGGCTGATAGGAAAGTGCCGGGCAGGTGCCGCGGCTGGTAATGTGAGTGCCGAGGGGGAGGCCATCCGGTCGAACGACTACCGGAAGGATACCACCGTGAAAGCGCCATCCACCAGACCCGCGGCCGTGCTCGGCCTGGACGTCGGCAAGTCATCGCACTGGGCCTGCCTGATCGACCGCGACGGGGAGGTGCTGGCCAGCGCCCCCGTCCGCAACAGGGAGGCCGAGCTCGACGCGCTGTTCGCCTCCGCGCCCGCCGGCACGCTCGTCGTCGTCGACCAGTTCCGTAACATAGGGTCCCTCGCCGTGAGGCGGGCCCGCGCCGCGGGGCTCGGGGTCGCCTACCTGCCCGGGCTCGCCGCCAGCCGCGCCGCGGGCCTGTTCGCCGGCGAGGCCAAGACCGACGAGCGCGACGCCGCGGTGATCGCGCGGACCGCCCTGGGCGTGCCGGACTCCCTGTCGGGGGTCCCGGGCCGCGGCGAGGCCCTCGAGGCCGCCCGCGCCCTCTCGTCGCAGCGCGACCACGTCGTCGCCTGCGCGACCAGGGACAAGAACCGCCTGCGCGCGGTGCTGCTCGAGTCCTGCCCGGCCCTCGAGGCCGCGGTCGACCTGTCGGACCGGCGGTGGCTTGAGCTGCTCGCCGGGTTCGGCGGGGCGTGGGGGATCGCCCGCTCCGGGGCCGGGGGCCCGCGGGCCGAGGCCGCCGGGGAGGCCGCGGCCGCCTCCACCGCGCCCCCGCCGGCGCTCGTCGAGGCCGAGAACAGGCAGGTCAGGTTCCTGGCCGCCCGGATATCGGAGGCCCTCGACGAGGCCGGGGCCCTCGAGGCCGAGACGGCGGCGCTGCTCGAGGGCGACGAGACCTACGCGTGCCTGCTCACCGTGCCCGGCATCGGCCCGAGGACCGCGGCGCAGCTCGCGGTGTCGGTCGACATCGGGAGGTTCCCGGACCACGACCACCTGGCCTCGTACTGCGGCATAGCCCCGAGGGTGAGGAGCTCCGGCACGTCGGTGAGGTCGGTCAGGGCGTCCAGGCGCGGCGACGCGAGGCTCAAGTCCCTGCTGATCTTCTCGTGCAACAGCCTGGTGAGGTCCTCGGGGCGCTACGGCGAGTACTACCGGGCCTGCAGGGCGCGGGGAATGGGGCACGGGCGGGCGCTCAAGGCCGTCGCGAGGAAGCGGCTCAGGGCGATATACGCCGTGATGCGCGACCGGGTGCCCTACCGGGAGTAGCCCCGACGGTTGACAAAACTATAGGAACACCCAACGACTAGGTCGCCACCCCCCTTGCACCAAAATGGGCCCCGTTCTGGAGTGTTTCGGAACGGGGCCTTGGTGGTTGGGGTCTATTGGGTTTTGTTCGCTAGTCTACCTTTTGTCCGCATGTTGGGCAGAACTGGGCTTCGGGTACGAGCGGGGTTCCGCAGTGACGGCAGAAGCGGGCGGGCTCGGTCGGAGCTGCCGATGCCTTCGGCATCGCAGGTGCTGCGGGTGGAACGGCGTTCTGCTGGGCGCGCTTCTGACGACGACGCTGCTTGCGCTGTGGTTTGGGCGCTGAGGCAGCCACACCGTTCGCGGCCTTAGCGCGCTTCTTGCGGATGCAAAGGATAACGATCGCGCCACCGATGATGAGGACGATCGCCACGCCACCGCCAATAACAAACGGCAAGTGAGTCTGGACAAAGTAGAGAACATCCTCAGGCAGCGAATGGGGGATATTCGATTTATAAATGTTTACGTGAAGCGTTGATGAGTCTTCATCGTAATAATCAGTCCAAATCTCGCGATCGCCATTCATGAAAGTAGGGCCGCACCAATGAGAATCAAACTCGCTCTTGGCCCCGGTTTTTGCATCGACTAGGCATGCCGAAGACTTGTCATCGTCTGAGTACGTCCCAAGCATGATTCCGCCATCATGCGAGATGTCGCCGAGATATCCATCGCCGAAGGGAAAAGCAATTGAGCTGATGATCTTGTCACTTTTCAGGTCATAAATACTAAGATTCGCATCCTCTTCATTGAGATAGTAATCCCCGTCATCCTCTTCAAAAAGATCGTTCGATCCCTTCTTTGTGTAGAGGGCATAAAACTCCGCCGAAGGGTATGAACAAGGCCAATCGGGTGCGTGGTCGTCATCGTTGAAAACAACGCTCATATTTCCATCGCGGTCCGCTTTTATTAATGCGGTGTCGCTCTGAAGATAAATATCGTCCGAGTAAGAGCTGGTGACGATATCGTCGATATCCGAAGACCTATCATCTTTTTTCACGTTAACCGTTTTCAATTCCGTTGACCCTGTATCGCAATTGAAAACCCTAAGCGCGACAACGCCGTCTTTGCTATTGTCCTGTAGGGCATACAGACGGCTCATGTCTTTTGAGTAGCGGTACGAAGAGTCATCTTTATTTGATTGATATGTCTGGATCAGTTTGTCGGATTTTAGATCATAGATTTCGACCTTTTTGGGCTCGTATTCATAATCATAATGTTCCACGGCGGCTCTTTTTCCGTCGTAAGAGACGGTTTCTTCGGT
>CABQXG010000052.1 GCA_902468045.1 uncultured Collinsella sp. | reverse complement strand
CCCGCCGAGGACGCCGAGGTGCCCGCTGCCGTGCGTATGGCCAAGCTCGGCTACCACTGGGATGATGTTGACGAGGTCGTGCGCCCCATGGCCCAGCAGGGCAAGGCCCCGCTCGCCTCGATGGGCATCGATGCGCCGCTGGCCTGCCTGTCCAAGAAGACGCGTTCGTTCTTCGACTACTTCTATCAGCTGTTCGCTCAGGTCACGAACCCGCCGATCGATGCCCTGCGCGAGCACATGGTGACTTCGACCACGCTCTACCTGGGCAACCACGGCAACCTGCTCGAGGACTCCCGTACGGCCTGCCAACTGGTGCGCCTGGAGCGTCCGCTGCTGAGCGAGGAGGAGTTTGACCGCATCTGTGCCATCGACCGCGTGGGCTTTAAGACCCGTCGCTTCCGTGCCGTCTACCGTCGCGATGCCGGTGAGGGCGCGCTGCAGGCTGCGCTCAAGCAGCTTGCCGAGGACGTCGAGACTGCGGTCCGCGACGGCGTGAACATCGTGGTGCTGAGCGATCGTGCCGCTGCGGGCGAGGTGCCCGTGCCGTCGCTGCTCGCCGTGGGCTGCGTGCACAACCACCTGATCCGCGCCGGCGTGCGTACCTTTGCCGACATCGTGGTGGAGTGCGGCGACGCCGTGTCCCCGCACGACTTTGCGGCACTGGTGGGCTACTCCGCGAGCGGCATCTATCCGTACAACGCACATGCGTGCATCCGAGATCTGGCGGCACGCGGCGACCTGGACGTGACGGCCGAGCAGGGCATCGCCAACTACAACAAGGCTGCGACCGCTGGCATCGTTTCCATCATGTCCAAGATGGGCATCTCCACGGTGCAGAGCTACCACTCCGCGCAGTTCTTCGAGGCCGTGGGCTTTACGCCGGAGTTCGTCAACGCGTACTTCGCCGGCACGGTGAGCCGTGTAGGCGGTATGGGCGTCGAGGACGTCGAGCGCGAGCAGAATGAGCGCTATGACGCCGCGCTCGACATCCTTAAGAGCCCGGCTCCCGATCAGCTGCCCACACTGGGTCTGACCAAGTGGCGCCCGCTCGGTGGCGAGGATCACCTGATTGACCCCCAGACCGTCTACCTGCTGCAGACCGCCTGCCGTGAGGACGGCCCGCCTGCACCGCACCGGCCGTGCCGTGCGCCTGCGCGACCTGCTCGACTTTGACGGCAGCGGCCGCACGCCGGTTTCGCTCGACGAGGTGGAGCCCGCGCTCAACATCGTCCGCCGCTTTAACACCGGCGCCATGTCGTACGGTTCCATCAGCAAAGAGGCGCACGAGTGCATGGCCATCGCCATGAACCGCCTGCATGGCCGTTCCAACTCGGGCGAGGGCGGCGAGGATCCGCGTCGCGAGACCCCGCTGGTCAACGGTGACTCCAAGAGCTCCGCCATCAAGCAGGTGGCAAGCGCGCGCTTTGGCGTGACGAGCCGCTACCTGTGCAGCGCCTTCGAGATTCAGATCAAGATGGCCCAGGGCGCCAAGCCCGGCGAGGGCGGCCATCTGCCCGGCAAGAAGGTCTACCCCTGGATCGCCGAGGTCCGTCAGTCCACGCCCGGCATCGGCCTGATTTCGCCTCCGCCGCACCACGACATCTACTCCATCGAGGACCTGGCGGAGCTGATCTTCGATCTTAAGAACGCCAACCCCGGCGCGCGCGTGTCGGTCAAGCTGGTCAGCGAGGCCGGCGTCGGCACCATCGCCACCGGTGTGGCCAAGGGTGCTGCCGACAAGATCTTGATCAGCGGCCACAATGGCGGTTCGGGTGCCGCTGCGCGCGATTCCATCTGGCATGCGGGCCTGCCGCTGGAGCTTGGCCTTGCCGAGGCCCAGCAGACGCTGCTGCAAAACGGCCTGCGCTCCCGCGTGGTGCTCGAGGCCGACGGCAAGCTCATGGACGGCACCGATGTTGCCGTCGCCTGCCTGTTGGGCGCCGAGGAGTTTGGCTTTGCGACCATGCCGCTCATCTCCATGGGCTGCCTCATGCAGCGCGACTGCCAGCAGGATACCTGCCCGGCCGGCATCGCTACGCAAAACTGCCGCCTGCGTCGCGGCTTCCGCGGCAAGCCCGAGCACGTTGAGCACTTTATGCTCTTTGTTGCCGAGCAGCTGCGCGAGGTCATGGCGAGCCTGGGCTTCCGCACCGTCGACGAGATGGTCGGCCATCCCGAGTGCTTGCGTCAGATCGAGGTCCCGGGCAACCGCAAGGCCAACCTGCTCGATCTGTCGCCCGTGCTGGCGAGCGCGACCTGCGAGTTCGGTGCCCATATCCCGGGTGCCGATGGCCGCCACTTCCTGCCACAGATGGCCGCGGACAGCGAGCTCGACAAGACGCTCGACTCCACGTTGTTTGTGCCCTATACGGCCGATGCCCGTGCGCACCTGCGTCCGATTCGCTTCCGCGCCGATATCGCCAACGTCAACCGCTGCGTGGGCACCATCCTGGGCAGTGCGGTGACCAAGGCGCACCCCGAGGGCCTGCCCGCCGGCTCCATCACCATCGATTGCGATGGTTCGGCCGGTCAGAGCTTTGGCGCGTTCCTTCCGCGTGGCATTACGCTCAACGTGTGCGGCGACGCCAACGACTACTTTGGCAAGGGCCTTTCGGGCGGCGAGGTGTCGGTACGCCCCAACCCGCATGCGACCTACAAGTTCGACGAGAACATCATCGTGGGCAACGTTGCGTTCTTTGGTGCCACGAGCGGCCGCGGCTTCATTAACGGTCTTGCCGGCCAGCGTTTTGCCGTGCGCAACTCCGGTGCCACCGTGGTGGTCGAGGGCTGCGGCAACCATGGCTGCGAGTACATGACGGGCGGTCTGGCGCTCATCCTGGGCGAGGTCGGACAGAACTTCGCCGCCGGCATGACGGGTGGCGTGGCCTATGTCTTTGACCAGTACGGCACGCTCGATGCCCGTGTGAACCACGAGAGCGTTGAGCTTAAAGCCCCGACGGCCGGCGAGCTGGCGCAGATTCGTGCGCTCATCCAGGAGCACGTGGACGCGACGCAGAGCCCGCGCGGCATTAAGCTGCTCTACAGCTTTGAGACGATGAGCAAGCACTTTGTGAAGGTCATTCCGACCGAGTACGAGCGCGTGCTGGCGATTGTCGCTGCGGCCGAGGCCGTGGGCAAGACGCACGCGCAGGCTGAGGAGCTGGCGTTTGACATTGTGACCGGTCGCGCGAGCGCCGCGGATGTTGCTCGCTTCGATGTCGCGGGCGGTGCTGCGGGCACGGGTGTTGCGCCCGTGGCCGCTACCGGTTCTGTTACTTCGACCAAGAAGGAGGCGTAAGTGCCATGGGTAAGCCCGGTGCTTTTCTTGATATCGATCGCGTGACCCACGAGCTGCGCCTCGTGGAGGAGCGCAGCCGCGATTTCGATCCGCTGTACGTGGAGCTCGATGACGATGCGCGTCGCGCCCAGGCGAGCCGCTGCATGATGTGCGGCGTGGCGTTTTGCCAGATGGGCGCGAGCTTTGGCAAGGCACGTCCGAGCGGCTGTCCGCTGCACAACCTGATTCCCGAGTGGAACGAGCTGGTGTACCGCGGTCGCTGGGATGAGGCGGCTGAGCGCCTGTCGCTCACCTCGCCCATGCCCGAGTTCACGAGTCGCGTGTGCCCGGCGCTGTGCGAGGCCGCGTGCAACCTGGGTTCGGTCGACGGCCAGCCCACGACGATTCACGATAACGAGCGCGCGATCAGCGACCATGAGTGGGCAAATGGCGGTCCGCGCCGCTTTGAGCCGGCGGGGGAGGGCGTACCCACAGTTGCCGTGGTGGGTTCCGGTCCTGCTGGTCTGGTGGCAGCATGGGAACTTGCGCGTCGCGGCGCGCGCGTGACGGTGTTTGAGCGTGACGACCGTCCGGGCGGTTTGCTTATGTACGGCATTCCCAACATGAAGCTCGAGAAGTCCGTGGTCGAGCGTCGCGTGGCGCTCATGCGCGAGCTGGGCATCGTCTTTGAGCTGAGCGCCGACGTGACGGACCCTGCGGTGGCAGCCAAGCTCAATGGTTTTGACGCCGTTGTGATGGCTGCTGGTGCTCGTGCACCCCGCGGTCTTTCGGCTACGAACGTGGATGCCCCGGGCGTGGTGTATGCCGTGGACTACCTGACGGCTTCGACCGTCTCGGTGCTCGATGGCGGTGAGCCCGCGGTGAACGCGCGCGGCCTGGACGTTGTGGTCATTGGCGGCGGCGATACCGGCAACGACTGCGTGGGTACCGCGGTGCGCCAGGGTGCGCGTAGCGTGCGCCAGTTTGAGTTCTTGCCGGCCGCGCCCGATAAGCGCGCGGCGAGCAACCCCTGGCCGCAGTGGCCCAACGTTAAGAAGACCGACTACGGCCAGCAGGAGGCTATCGCTGCCATGGGCGGCGAGATGCGTGCTTGGGGTGTGGATACGCTTGAGGTGCTGCTGGACAAGAAGGGCGCGGCAGCGGGCCTGCGCGTGGTCGATCTGGATTGGTCGGCCGGCAAGCCCGAACGCATTGCGGGTTCCGAGCACGAGGTGCCGGCACAGCTGGTGCTGATCGCCTGCGGCTTTACGGGCCCGGAGCACAGCGTGTTCGAAGCTGTCGGCGTGCCCGTTGCCACGGCGGGCCGCCCACTGCCCGTGATGGCCTCCGAAAGCTCGCACCTTGCGGCCCGCGTGGATGGCGTTGCTGCGGATGCCGCGCCGGTGTATGTGGCCGGCGACGCCCGCAACGGCAGCTCACTCGTGGTGAGCGCCATGGCAGACTCCCTGGCCTGCGCCGCCGAGGTTGCCGAGGCGCTGGCGCTGTAAGGCAATCACGGAGTTACTCAACAATCGAATCGGCAAGGGCTGTCCCCAACAGCCGGCACATAAGGAATGTCCCAAAGTGTCGGCAGTTGGGGACATTCCTTATGTGCCGGCATCCGGGGACACTCCTTGTGGGTTTGCGAGCGTTTTGCTCGTTTGCCGACGTCTGGTTGCCTGCCTGTTGACGTTTGCGTTCGTCGCGCTCTGCTGTTTATGTGGCGGCTTTAGTTGCTTATGGACAGCGGCGCGGGTGATTCGTCTAGTTCTACCTGCGATTTTGTGGCAATTTGTATAATCTGCAAGTATCCCGTCAAGTGTTTGGTCAGCATCTGGTTTGCAGCCTGATGCCCATTTCGCCCGCGCTGGCGGCGACCACCGGCCCTCCTCGTAAGCTCAAATTGAGGTTCATCAGTTTGAGGAGGATGCCATGGCTGATCATGTTTTGGACCGGGGACGTCTGGCCGAATCTGTCGGTAACGATATTGCCGACATGGCTCAGTTTTGGATGCTGCGCAAGTTTCAGTTTTTGGAGTCGGCGCGCGAGCAGTTCGAGATTATCGTTGATCCATGGCTCAGCTATTGCGAGGAGCCCTCGCAAAATGAAATCGTGGTCTATAACATGGCATTTACCGATTGGCTGCTGTTCGAGCGTCCCTATTACCATGGCAAGACGCTGCTTGAGCTGTATGTTGACGAACCGCCGGCGTCACTTTCGCCTGCTTCGCTCAGGCGGCTCGAACAAGTGCGCGACACGCATTATTTTTCGCGCTTTGGCATTTTGGACAAGGATCCTGCGACTGGTATGGTCGCGCTGCGCGACACGCGCACCGACCGTCGTTTTGATGTCTACGACCCACATATCGTGCAAAAAGAGCACTGGCGCGAAGGTGCGATTGCGGTGCGTATCGCGTGCGTCGACGATGTATGGCTGACGGCGGGACAGCTCTACCTGTATGACATCGCGCGCCAGAGCGACACGGCGGTTGACGGGCCGGGCGCGGTGCATCCCGAGGACCTAGAGGACGGTTTCGACACCTCGTGTATCAGCTTCTTCCTGAGGCTGGTCCGCGACATCATGGGTGCCCAGGGGCGGTATGTGAAGTCGCTCAATATTTATGAGCAGGAGTGGGAGTAGGGGATGGGCCATCGCAGCGTCGCCGCCTGTCTATTTGTCTCGGTCTGTAACGTCTAGGGACAAAAAACCGGTCTACCTGTTACAGATCGAGACGAATGCTTGGGCGCCGCTGGTTTGTCTAAATCTGTAACGTTTAGGGGCCTGGAGAACGTCTAACTGTTACAGATCGAGATGTTTTGAACCCGGCAGGGGGAATGTCTCAATCTGTAACATCTACAGGCCAAAACTCGACCTACCTGTTACAGATTGAGACAAAGAGGTCTAATGCTGCGCGAACGTCTCGATCTGTAACGTTTGGCGGCTGCTTGTGCCCGTAACTGTTACAGGTCGAGACGTTTGTCGGCGGCGGCAACAGCGGCGATGGCCCATTTTTTCGATGTGGTGGTGATGGAAGTGTCTAATACCGTTCTTAAACACAAGCAGGCGACACGTAACACCTTGGCGCGGAATAGGATGCTTGCCAGGCTCACGGAGGCGGCTGAACAAGACGTGCTGCTTGTGACGCACGACAATGCCGAGCTTATGTGGCTGCGGCGCCATGTGGGCACAGATGGTATTGCGGAGCCCGAATCGCACCTATTTTGTTTTCAGCATGAATGGGATGCATTGACGTCGCCGGAGCGGGCCCGGTGGACCATCAAGGGGCTTGCCGAGTTCCACCCCGATTGGGCGTTTTGGGGGTATGACGCAGCACTTTTGTGGGGCCTGGAGGTGCCGAATGATCTGCTCGGGCCGCGTTACTTGGTCAAGACGGGTTGTTCGGTGGCGTTGAGTACAGGATGTCGGCTGTTGCGTCCGCAGGCGGCGGGTGCGCTTGAACAAGTCGATGGCGTGCGGGTGACGCCGTTTTGGCGCACGGTGGAGGATTGTCTGCTGCGTGCGCCGTTCTCCTACGGGTTGGCGATCGCCGATTCTGCATTGCGGGCAAGGGACGTATCGCGCGACGACCTCTGCGAACGGCTCCAGGTCGATTGCGAGGGCAGGCGAGGGTATCGCAGAGCTCAGGTGATTGCGTCGCATGCGGACGGGCTGTCCGAGAACGGCGGCGAGTCTCGCTTTCGGGCGTTCTTTATTGCATACGGCTTTCCGGTTCCGGAGTTGCAGGTGGAGTTTCGCGATCCGCTTGATTCGGGCCAAGTGTTTCGCGTTGATTATTTCTGGAGGCTCGAGGACGGGACGTGCGTGATTGGCGAGCTCGACGGAAAGGGGAAGTATACCTTGCAGAACGGCGAGGGTCGGGAGTCGGTCGACCCGTTCGTGGCAGAGCGTCAGCGGGAAGCTCATCTGACAATGCTCGGGCACAAGGTGCTTCGGTTCACGTTTGATGAACTCAAGAACCCGGGGAAGCTGGCTGAAAAGATGAGGCTAGCGGGTATTTCGCAGCGGACCGATTTGGCTGAGGAATGGAAGCGTCAGTGGTATGGGCGTTGAGGGGTGCAACTGACACGGATATGGTTGTTCCTGCCGGGTTTGTCTCGATCTGTAACAACAAGGGGCCGTTTGGCCTCGTAACTGTTACAGATCAAGACAAAAGGTTGGCTACCGCTAAAAGATCTCAATCTGTAACGTCTAGAGGCCGAAAACCTGTCTACTTGTTACAGATTTAGACGTTTGACGATGGGGCCGGAGAATGTCTCGATCTGTAACATCTAACGGCCAAAAATCGACCCAACTGTTACAGGTTGAGACAAAGGTTGGACGCGGTGCCGAAAGATCTCGATCTGTAACATTTGGAAGGTTAAAGACGGTCTATCTGTTACAGATCAAGACGTTTTGCTGGAACGCCCGAAGCATCGCTGCACTGGTCTGTTCATCCTTACGCCCTTCTCTTCCTCCCGTTAGCCGATATGTCCGCAGTAGTCCTGTCGCGCTAGGTAATAATGGACAAATGTTCAAGTTAATCGTGAGGGAGGAGCTCGATATGGCGTCTGC